>JAPUIX010000029.1 GCA_027296625.1 Gammaproteobacteria bacterium
TACCACGTTACTTATCTGATCGATAGTGCGTCCATCGGAAGCACGCCACGAACGCCACTGTACACCATACACCGGCCCAAGATTTCCATCATTATCGGCCCACTGATCCCAAATCGTGACACCATGTTCATTCAGATAGTGGATATTGCCTTCTCCACGCAGGAACCACAGCAGTTCATAGATAATCGATTTGAAATGCAGCATTTTTGTTGTGACCACTGGAAACCCATCACCTAGTTCAAAACGCATCTGATAACCAAATACGCTCATCGTGCCGGTCCCTGTGCGATCGTGCTTCTGCACGCCATGGGCCTTCACATACCGCAAAAGATCGAGATATTGCTTCATTGAACGAAACGCAAGGCTAAGCGTCTATGTATCTTTGGAGCTACGTGCTCACTGCACCACGTTCTCGGTAGGCGAGTCCCACCATGAGCGCTCCAAGCAGAATCATGGGCAGAGAGAGAACGTGACCCATTGTGACCCAGCCCAAGGTAAGGTAACCAAGATGGGCATCGGGCACACGAACGAACTCAACTGCGAATCGGAAACAGCCGTACAAAAACAGAAACAGGCCCGACACGGCCATCGTGGGACGCGGCTTTACAGAGAAAAGCCAAAGGATGACAAAAAGCAGAAGGCCCTCAAGTAGCGCCTCGTAAAGCTGCGTTGGGTGACGTGGTAGACCACCAGCTCGAAGGTCTGGGAAGACCATTGCCCAAGGTAAACTCGTCGGTGCCCCCCATAGTTCGCCATTGATAAAATTACCAATCCGTCCCGCACCTAAGCCGATCGGCACCACGGGTGCCACAAAGTCCATCACTGCCAGGAACTGCTTTGCCTGTTTGCGGCTAAAGAGCCATAGAGCCAGAAGCCCGCCAAGCAGGCCGCCGTGAAATGACATCCCGCCTTGCCAAACCTTGAAAATACCTAGCGGATCATGCAGGTACACAGGTAGGTTATAAAACAGCACGTAGCCGAGGCGCCCACCGAGCACGGCCCCAATGGCGACGTAAAAGGTGAGATCAGCCACTTGTTCAGGAGTCCAACCCAATTTCGGGTCCCGTGATCGCCAGCGCAACAACCACCAACCGGCAACGATCCCAACGATATAGGAAATGCCATACCAGTGTATCTTCAATGGACCAAGATGTATGGCGACGGGATCAATATTCGGAAAGTTCAGCATGGTCGGCCACTAGTTTAACAAGCACCATCACTAAAATCAGAACCTAGCGGGCCATGCGACCCGGGTGCTGAACGAGACAGTTGCTACCCCCATACGTTATAGTGTGGGACGTTAGTCAAACATCGGCTGCTGCCCATGGCGCCTTCCAAACACCGCAATGCGCTCGCCAGTGAGACGAGCCCGTATCTTTTGCAACATGCGGACAATCCAGTAGCTTGGTTTCCCTGGGGTGAAGAGGCCCTGAAGCGAGCCAAGCAAGAGGATAAACCGATCTTACTATCGATCGGCTATTCCGCCTGTCACTGGTGCCATGTGATGGCGCACGAGTCGTTTGAAAATGATGAAACAGCGGCTCTAATGAATGATCACTTCGTCAATATTAAGGTCGATCGAGAGCAACGACCCGACCTCGATAAAATCTACCAGACAGCTCATCAGTTGTTGACGCAGCGCGCGGGTGGTTGGCCTTTGACGATGTTCCTTACGCCTGAAGACCAAGCACCATTCTTTGGCGGCACATACTTTCCCCGCGAGCCCCGATCCGGCCTGCCGGGCTTCAAAGACTTACTGTTAAATGTCTCTCAATTCTATAAATCAAATCGTGATGCCATCAAGGAACAAAACGAATCTTTGATCCGGGCGCTTAGCATGTTACAGCCGCAAGGCGCAGGTAATGACGCTGTCATGTCTGCAGAACCATTGGAACTTGCACGGCGACAACTTACACAGATTTACGATGCCAGAGAAGGTGGCTTTGGTAGTGCGCCCAAGTTCCCTCACCCCACCAACATCGAACGGCTCCTGCGAGACTACGCAACAAGCACCGCGTCAGGGCGATCGGATACCAATGTGCTGGAGATGGCGCTATTCACCTTGAGAAAAATGGCGCTCGGGGGGATCTATGACCAGCTCGGTGGTGGTTTTTATCGTTATTCCGTGGACGAGCGCTGGATGATCCCCCATTTCGAAAAGATGCTCTACGACAACGGCCCGCTACTTACGCTCTACAGCGACGCCTGGCAAATCACCCGGGATCCGCTGTTTGAAAAGGTCGCATTAGAGACCGCGGATTGGGTGATCAGGGAAATGCAATCGCTGGAAGGCGGTTTTTATTCAACGCTGGATGCCGATTCCGGGGGCATGGAAGGCAAATTCTACGTATGGTCCCGGGAGGAAGTCAGCGATCTGTTGAGTACAAATGAAAATCAACTTGTCGCACGCTATTTCGGACTTGACCGGGACGCTAACTTCGAAGGCAAGTGGCATTTACACGTAGCGTGTGACATCGGGGCCGCGGCTCAAGCCTTAGGCGCGACGGATACTGAGGCACATACACTTCTCAAAGATGCGCGACGGAAGCTGTTCGAGGCACGCAACGGGCGTATTCGACCCGGGCGGGACGAAAAAATATTGACCTCATGGAATGGCCTGATGATCAAAGGCATGGCGACGGCTGGCCGCATCTTTGAACACAGGGACTATGTCGATGCGGCCGAACGCGCGCTCGATTTCGTCCGGAAGACCCTGTGGCGGGACGGGCGACTCTTGGCGACCTACAAGGATGGCAAGGCACATTTGAATGCCTATCTTGATGATTACGCCTTCATGATTGACGCAATTCTGACACTGCTTGAAGCCCGTTGGCGAGATGGTGACCTGCCGTTTGCGATACAGCTTGCTGATGTTTTGCTTGATGCGTTCCAAGACAACGAGCAGGGCGGTTTCTTCTTCACATCCGATGATCACGAGCAGCTCATTCAGCGGTCCAAACCCCTGATGGATGACGCCCTGCCAGCGGGCAATGGGATTGCTGCCTACGCTTTGGGCCGCCTGGGACACATCACTGGCGAGACGCGCTACCTCGATAGCGCTGAATGCGCATTGCGCGCCAGCTACCCGTCAATTGAGCGAAGTCCCGCCACCCACAATGCCCTCTTGCTCGCTTTGGAGGAGTATCTCCAGCCACCACAAACCATTATCCTGCGAGGGCAAAGGGAAACGTTGCAGCCTTGGCGGGAACGCTGCTTGGAGCGCTTTGCCCCACGCCGGCTCACCCTCACGATCCCCACCGGTGCCACCGATCTGCCAGGCGTTTTGGGGGAACAAAGTCCAAACGGGGAAGCGGTCGCCTATGTCTGCGAGGGCCACGAATGCAGCGCGCCGATTGAAAGCCTCGATGCTCTCGCTGAGCGCTTGAAAGATTTGTGAATTCAGTGAGATAATGCTTAGTTACGATTGAGAAATGACGCCGCCCCTAAATAAACCGTCAGCCGATGGGACGCTCAACGACACCAGATAGCTCACAGTAACTGCAGCGTTAAGACAAAAGTACAGTGATAACTTGGCTGGCAAGGTATTGTACCGGTCAACTCAGAGGCGGTTCCAAATACCTTTAATATATGCGCAGTCATACATGCGATATGTCGACTTCAGCATGCTGATAGGGGAACCGCACGAGCACCTTGACCTTTAGGGTGAGTGTTGCAAAAAAACGATCGGGGTAGTTTACATATGGCGACGAGAAACAACGCACTACGGGAATGGGTCGAAGAGCTTGCAAAATTAATGCAGCCGGACGACATCCATTGGTGTGACGGCACCAAGACCGAATACGACGCAATGTGGGAACCGCTAGTCAAGGGCGGTACGGCGAAACGATTGAATGACGCAAAGCGTCCAAACAGCTACTACGTGAGATCCGTACCGGCTGATGTGGCCCGTGTTGAGGACCGGACCTACATTTGTTCTGAAGAGGAGCCCGATGCGGGGCCGACCAATAACTGGTGCGACCCGAAAGAGATGCGTGCAACTTTGAATAGTCTTTTCTCCGGTTGCATGAAGGGCCGCACAATGTATGTGATCCCGTTTAGCATGGGGCCGATCGGCTCGCCCATTGCTCACATTGGTGTGCAGGTGTCCGATTCGCCATACGTCGTCGCTAATATGCATATTATGACCCGCATGGGTCAGAAGGTCTTGGATGCCCTGGGCGAAGACGGCGAATTCGTACCCTGCGTGCACTCCGTCGGCATGCCGCTTACAGATGGACAGGCAGATGTGCCTTGGCCCTGTAATCCAGACAATCGCTATATCGTCCATTACCCAGAGACGCGCGAGATATGGTCGTTTGGTTCCGGATACGGCGGTAATGCACTGCTTGGTAAAAAGTGTTTCGCTCTGCGTATCGCGTCCGTTTTGGCTCGTGACGAGGGCTGGCTGGCCGAGCACATGCTGATCCTGAAAATCACTAACCCTGAAGGAAAAGTCCGATATATCGCCGGCGCCTTCCCAAGTGCCTGTGGTAAGACCAATCTCGCCATGCTGACGCCGAGTATCCCCGGTTGGAAGGTCGAGACCATCGGCGATGATATCTGTTGGATGAAGTTCGGCGAAGATGGGTGGCTCCACGCTATCAACCCTGAGGCTGGCTTTTTCGGCGTGGCACCAGGCACAAATATGAAATCGAATCCCAATGCCATGCGTACGTTGCTAAAAAATTCTGTGTTTACCAATGTGGCCGAGACCGATGATGGCGATGTCTGGTGGGAGGAGATGACCGACGAGGCACCGGCGCACCTGACCGACTGGAAGGGCAATGACTGGACGCCGGATTCCGAAGAAAAGGCCGCCCATCCGAACGCACGTTTCACTGCACCCGCTGCACAGTGTCCCGTGATCGCGGACGAGTGGGAGGATCCCCAGGGGGTGCCTATCAGCGCCATCCTGTTTGGCGGGCGACGTGCCTCCGTGGTCCCACTGGTCAACGAGGCCAGCAACTGGACCCATGGCACTTTTCTCGGCACCATCGTCGCCAGCGAAATGACAGCTGCCGCCTTTGGCGCAATCGGCGAATTGCGTCGCGACCCCATGGCGATGCTACCATTCTGCGGTTACAACATGGCTGATTACTGGAGTCACTGGTTAAGGATAGGCAAGACACCAGGGGCTGAGTTGCCGAAGATCTACTACGTTAACTGGTTTCGCAAAAACGACGAAGGCAAATTTATGTGGCCCGGCTTCGGCGAAAACAGCCGCGTGCTGAAGTGGATCTTCGAGCGTTGCGAGGGTACGGCTGATGCCCTTGATACACCAATCGGTAAAGTGCCGACGAAAGATGCCCTGGACTTCAGCGGTCTGGATCTCGACGAGGCCACTATAGCTGAATTGCTGCGTGTTGACATCGACGGCTGGCTTCAAGAGATCCCGCTGATCAACGAATACTATGATCAGTTCGGTGATCGCCTGCCAGCAGAACTTCGCAAAGAGATCAAAGAGCTGCAGCAGCGTCTGGAGCGCGTCAAACAGGCGGCTGCCTGAGGGATTCGCAAATCCATCAACTCATGAAAAAGCCCGCTTTAGGCGGGCTTTTCTTTTCTCTGCGAAAGACAATTGAGATAACGTCGCAAGATACTTCTTACACGAGCAATCTACATCGGGGCTAGCGCAGCGAACCAAGCTTATGCATTCGCCCTTTTGGCAGCGATGGTGATGGAGGATTGAGAGGTAAGTTCAGCCAGACAAAGAACCAATATGACAAATTACAGTCAAAATTCTTTAAATCGTCCTTTATAATCCGCTACATTAACACGATGATTTCGACTACCGAACTCCCCATTTTGATTGACCCAAATAACATCATGACGCGGACGTTGGTCTCCCAGCATACGCAATTTATGCGCAACCGACTCCTAGTGTGTATTGCGATCGTCTGGACTATGCTCGTCAGCGCACCGACCTATAGCGCAGACGCCGCGAGCGCTTCTGCAGTTAAACCGGAAGCCGATCAGTTGCTCAGACAAATGAGTGACTATTTGATTTCCCTTGATCAATTTAGTGTGCGAGCTGAAAACACAGAAGACGTGCTTCTCCCCTCAGGGCAGAAACTACAGATGGGCTATTTAGTTGAACTCTTTGTGCAACGTCCAGATAGACTTCGCGCCAATGTCAGAGGCGACAGAGACAACCAAGATCTCTTCTATGATGGCGAGACCATCACGCTCTTGGACACGGATCTCAACTACTATGCCACCATCGCAGCGCCCCCCGAGCTTGACGCGGCGCTCGATTATGCTATGGAAGCCTTTAACCTCAGGGCGCCCTTATCGGATCTCGTCTACACCAACGCCTATGCGGCATTGACGAAAAACACTGAATCCGGATTTTACGTCGGAATGAGCGAGATTCGAGGCATCGAATGTCATCATCTGGCATTTGTCCAACATGATATCGATTGGCAAGTATGGATTGAAAACAGCGAGACACCACTACCCAGAAAGCTCGTTATCACCGACAAATGGGTAACGGGTGCCCCGCAATTTGTGGCTATCCTGTCGGATTGGAATGTGTCTCCGCACTTGCAGGATAAGCTGTTTACCTTTGTCGAACCGGACAAGGGCGAAAAGATCGAGTTTTTGCCAGTCGATCAAACCCGGATGCCGTGAGCTATCACTGAGCCCCGCATCATGAAACGCATAAAGTCAAAACCATCAGTAGCCTTATCTTTCATGTCGGCGTTGCTGCCTGGGCTATTGATTGGACTTGTCGGACTTACGGGGAACGATGTCCTGGTGAAAGACGCCCAAGCCGTGGTGGGCCGCCCAGCCTCTCCGGGCAGTGTAGCGGGCATTCATCGCCGTGAGACCCGGCGAACCGTTCGCGCTACAAGCTATTATGGCGGCGCCACCGTCACAACGGGTTCGTCAGTATATACACTGCCCCCGGGTTGCGTCGCGGTGATCCATAACGCGGCAACATACTATTACTGCGACGGGATTTATTACCAACCCTACTACCAGGGCAATCAATTAGTGTACGTGCCCGTCGAAGCGCCCTGAACCGCGCTGCCTATAACCTACAACCAAAAAGCTGAAACAATCACCAAAGCGAAGACCAGGACGAAAAGCCAACGGGACCAATGATTCATTCTGACGGCAAGCGACTCGTTTCCCAGCTGGGTCAGCCTGGTAGTGAGGACGACCTCCCCTAATGCTAAGAAAACCAAAATGGTGGAGCCGATCATGAATTCATCGACCCGCGTGAGATAGGAGATTTGAGGTAGGAGCTGTGAGAACCGGAATTGAAAGAAGATCAGCGTCAGTATCGCTGCCGTGGACATACCAACCCTGGGACCAATTTCCGACGGAACGATCCAAAAGACTGTCCAGGCCATAAAAACGATCAACCCCAGCGGAACGATAAGCTTCCATACGTAGTAAGGGCTATCGCGCCGTGCTTGCAACTCATAGGTGAAGCGCGGGATGTTATGCGCCAATGGAGGCAGTTGGAATGCGTCCACTCGGGTGGTAGGGGCGCCGATCAACCAGTTAGTAACGGAAAAACGCCCGGCACGGCCCGTCATCGTTGGATCAAGCACGAACCAAAGGTCTTCCGGACTATAAAAAATAGAAATGATCTCGATGAGTAGCGCTTGCGTGTCCCACGGGACATCCTTGAAATGCATGGGAGACGCGAGCTCACCGTAGTACCGCTGTTCATAGGCGACATTTCCCTCGGAATCGACCGTAACGGTATCTTCCAGGCGCTTTGTAAGGATTCGTTGGTTGCGGATCCGCGCGACTGGATCCCACACCTCGCCCAGACTGATCTCGCAGCCTTCAAGGGACATGCCCAAGCTTTCGGCAGAAAGCCGAGGGTCAATCCACTTTAGTTCAATATGAAAATCGGCCGTATAGGCCTGCGACCTGTCCTCAACAGCCACAACGTCGAGCATGTAGATACCGACGCCAACCTCTGTTGCCGTACCCGGCGGGTCGGGCCGTGACTCCCTCAAACTGGGAGGCACCGAGCAATCTGCCACCGGATTATTTGAGACGACTTCGGCAGCCAATACACACGGCGCAGTGGCGAAAAACATCAGCACCAGCCAGACCGCCCAAAATGCCCATAATGAGATCGAGAAATTCCCTATGAAGCAAACCTGTTTCATTCCGATCATGCCTTGAAAGAACCAATCATTTTGAAAAGACAAGCCGGAGCCTGTCTGCGTTTTGCAGCATGACGGTCAGAAAGTTGCCATCGGCTGGCGTATTGCCCTGGGGGATAAACACCACGCTGTTGATGCCAAGCGATTTAAGTGTGGCCGCGGACTCAGGCTCCGGCGCGCCCTCCCAGATCATCCATCTGGCGGGATGTTCCCTAAGTATGGCCTGCAGTTCAAGCCACTGTTCGTCAGTCGGCACCTCGTGTGGTTCCCAGTGAACGCTTTTAATATCCAATCCGTATCGCCTGGCAAAGTACTGGTACACTGGATGGGAAGCAACCAGCGGCTCGTGCATATTACTCACGACGATGCCCTTGAGGTCCCGGTCAAGGCGTAAGAGGTCATCTTCCAAGGCCTTGTAATTGCTTTCGAATATATCACGCAGTGCAGGGCGCTTCCGGCTCATTGCGTCGGCAATGGCCCTCGCCTGGTCCGCCGCCAGATGAAAATCAAGCCAGGTCGTCGGCGCCACACCAGTGTCTGCGTGTTCGCCACCGGGACCGTGGGTATGCATTACAAGATTAGCGAGGGGAATGTACTGGTCCTTAAAGCTCGCAGAGGTATCAACCAGCTTTGAGCGCGGCAACGTGACCTTGTCGATCCATTTCGCGTAGTTTGCGCCATTCAAAATAATCAAGTCGGCTCTCTGGTACTCGGCAATGACCTCAACCCCTGGATTCCAGAAGGCCGGGTCAACATCGGGTGGAACCGGAAACGCCACCGTGGCATGCGCCTCGGCGATGCGTTGGGCGAAGTATTGGAGGGGATAATTCACCACGTAGATCGTGAGCTTACCTGACACATCATCCTCAGACATCGCAATAGCCGGGAGACCGAGGATCATCACTGCCAAAAAACATAAACGCGCCATAACTTTCATAACCACGGCGCAGGTTTCCTATAATCCATCAAATGTCCTCTTCACGTTGGCATCATCGAGACTAACGAATAAACAGCGCCCGGACGAGGTCGTTGGCAAACTGACTAAGAACCGCCATCATGGCTAAACTAAGGATCCCGCTGATGAGGACGATGATAAAGATCTCCGCACCCAAGAGCCGGGCAATCGTCATGCGGCTGCAACCGAGCTTGAAGATGGTGCTGATCTCGCGCTGACGCAGCCTGAGCGACAAGGCGAAAACGAGAACGACAGCGAGAACAGTTGCCAATCCGACCAATCCAATTACCGCATCCAGGACGTTTTTGATACGAAATATGTTTTGCAGCAGCTCATCAATGACATCCTTCGGTTGCGCGATTTGATTGATGGCATCAGTCAATAGATAACGGCCACGGAGGATTGTGCCTGCCTTTGCGTCACGGGGTAATGCAATGACCGCGCTGATTGGATAGTGCAAAGTATTGCCGTGAAAGTGAAACGAGTCTAGATTCGCTTCTGTGATCTCGGTGTACTGCTCAAGCTTGGCGTTGGCCACCACATTCGTCTCCGTGCGGCTCAAAATCACAGTTGAATCTTGCGTTTTTGTTATGTCTTCGTGGCCATGGCCCAGGCCTTCGATGACCCAGGCGGTTTTTAGATCGACAAATATGGCCAGATCATCGGACGTATGGGCCTTCTCAAGCACACCAGCGACGCGCATCTTCAAGGGATAAACACCCGCGAGATCAAAGAGATTGTCAGGGGATGAGATCAAACTGTCTCCCGGAGCAAGGCCCAAGCGCTTGGCCACCGTCGCACCGACGACGCAATCGCCCAGCACAGCCAGCCCCCGACCCTCAGCCACCTTCAAACTGCGAAAATCAAAGTAGTCCAAGGTCGTTCCAACAATCGCATGCCCTCTCGCACGAAACCGCACATAGACAGGCACGGCTAGGGCCAGGTCCGAATCCATCAGGGCTTGGGAGTCCGCCATCGAGATTAATTCCGGGACCTCGTCCCCGAAATACAGTGTATTCATCACCAGATCCAGCGCGCTGCCCTTGGCGCCGACGATTAGCGGTGTAGAAACGGCTCGGGAGAGAAGCTGCTGCTCGCTTTCAGTCAGTAGGCGTTGCAATCCCAGCGGCAAAAAGGCGATCAACGTAATGCACGCGATCAGGATAACAGTCTTTAGCTTATTAAAGGTAACGTACTTCCATGCGATATAGAAACTTTCGATCACGTTGCATCTCCGTCACGAAAGTCTTCGAAATCGATTACCCGGTCGAAGCGCTTGAGCAAGTCATGATCGTGGGTTACCGCCAAGAGCGTCGCATTGTGCTCGTCGACGCTACGAAACAACAGATCGAGAATGCGGCTCTTGTTTGTTGGATCTAGATTCCCGGTTGCTTCATCTGCAAGGATCACTTTCGGCCAGGGTAAGAGCGCCCGGCAGATCGCGGCACGTTGCTTTTCGCCTTGTGAGAGATCGTTGACAAGGCGCTTGAGCTTGTTGCCAATACCCATGCTCTCGGCAAGCATCGCCGCACGAGCGCGCACCTCCCCATCGAGCATAAGGGCGCCGGTAATGCGGTAAGGATGAAGGATATTATCGAGCACGTTGAGATAGTCCAGGAGTTCAAAATCCTGAAATACAAATCCGATGTTTGTAATCCGAAAATTACGACGCTCAGAATCCGTGAGTGCATCCACTCGCACGTCACCCACCTCCACCGTCCCACCGGCGGGCTGCAGGATACCGGCAATAAGGTTCAACAGTGTTGTCTTGCCCGAGCCACTGGGGCCAATCACAGCAATTTTTTCGCCCTCGGCAACAGCGAACTCAGGCACACGGAGCTGAAACTCGCCGTCCGGATAGCGAAACGCGAGACCACTGATGTTAATCATTGGTCCAGCATCCCCAGTCTAGAGTGTGGCGGTTGCCGGAAAGAAAGCTTAAAGACACCAAATGCTGAACTCTAGACCTATTTACTTGCTGTCTGTGCATAAGGGTCGATCCGTTTTTCTTCGAGCAGCTCAAGCTCGGTGATCTTCCACACGCCGTCAACAGGCTCGACGATGATATTGGCGCGGTACTCGTTCTTACGCCCATGCACATGTCCCCAGTGACCGACCGTCCCGAACGCCGTCCAGGTAGACTTGAACGATAAGGCCAAGGGGCGTTCGGGGTGCGGCTCAACGGCGACGTCCAGGATCTCGATCTCTTTTACTTTGGCCTGCGCCCCGCCGGCCTTTTGTACGGCGAGCGATTTTCTGTTCTGCAAATATACATCGGCCAGCAGATCACCGCTCACGCTGACCGCAAGCTTGTCATAGACATCCTCTTCCCGGCGAAAATCGAACGCGCGGTACACGTTCTTGAGCAGGCTTTGTAAGACCAACGTCGCCTCTGCCTTGCTTAGCGCCGGGGCCATGATTGCGGGCTTGCCGATCGAGGCGTGCATGTACGGCGACAGCACCAGACTCGTCCCGAGCAGCAGTGCACCAACGACAACTTGAAAGCGGATCGATCTCGATTGACGCCGTCGCGCCTTGATCTGCCATAACACCGGCACGAGCAGGAGCAGTCCCACTGCACTCCCTATCGGCACGCTAAACTTGGTGAGGGAGTCCGGCACGATCACCTCAGCGACCTGCGGCGGCTTGTAGTTTTTCAAGAAGTTGGTCCACCTATGTACGTTGTCATCGGGCGTCACGAAAGATAGCAATGGGCCGGCCGGATCGATCGCGGTGGCCGGCACGCGCTGGACCTGATCGGTAAAGAGTTCCCAATCGACGGTAACCTCCTTTGGCAACGCGTCGGTAAGATAGGCGAGCTTTACCCCCACGATGGCGGTCGAGAGCTCAAGACGTTCAGGCTGCTCCAGTAACTGAATGCCGGTCAATGCTACCTTTACATAGTCGGCCCGATCGAGGATCGGGCGAAGCGATTCGCCATCAACCAAAACGGTATTCTTATCTAACATGAACTCGCCGACCCGTTTCTTCAGCGGCTCCCACTCGTCGACCTCGATGTACTCGTCCCCGCGGAGGCCAAGATCCATCCATTCCTCCAAGTCCTTCACGCGTGTGAGAATCTCGTGGCGCACCTCGTAAGGTTCGACATAGAGATAAGACATCAGCGCCGACTTGTGGTGACGCTTGAGATTCGGATTGCCAAACTTCGAGTACCAGGGATCTTCCCAGTCAAGCGCCAGACGCGCGGGAGCACCGAGATAGCGAAAGTCGATAATGGGGACGGCCTTGTGGTAGGCGATAAAACCGATAGTGACCAAGGCGCGGCCTTCCTTGTCCAGAGGCGGGATGATGGTCAGCGTCTTCGGCTTCTTTTTCGGAAACGGGTAGACGACCTCCGCGTAGAGCACTCGTTTATCCTTTGGCGCTTCCGGCATACGTCGGCGTGTGTACGGATTGATCATGCCCGCGAAAGGTGACTGGCGATCGGTACGCAGGCGTGGCTCGACGAGTTGCAGCTGCGCCTCTAACTTTTCACCGGTATCCGTGACGAATTGAAATTTTTCGGAGGCAAAGATTTTCAACCGCTCTTCCGGCGCCGGGCGCTGCACCTTGGAATCTTTGACCCAGTCGTCCGGAATCAGCTCTTCGAAGAATTCGAGATCGCCGATGTGCACCTCTAGCACCAGCCTGACGTGGTCATCCAGAACGTAGATCTCGACGATGTTGGGCGCGGTCTCGGCGCCTGTCAGGTTAATCCAGTCGGCGCGCGCCGATCCGATGCTGGTGACTACGGCAAGCAGGGCAGCTGCCCAGAGCGCTCGCGCTAAGTCCGCAACATTACTCATTACGTGCAAGATTGAACCGTTGGAGTAGCTGCTGCGAGTGAACTGGTCTGGACTGCCTGTTAATAAAGCTATTCCTCGTGCGGCTCTTTTCTTCGCGGCATCCCATAAGCAACGCAGGAAGTTGTAACCATCAAGATAAATCTTGAAAGTTTGCCGGTTGGCCTGGCAATTCTTTTTCAGTTTCTCCACGCATTTAGGGGTCCTGCTCCCTGCCCTGCCTCCCCAACTCCCCGCTGTCGCAGGGGCAAGCCCTGGTCACTGCAGGTTGTACTTTTTCTTGAATGCGTCAACCAGGTCGCGCTGCGCCTCTTCGGCTTCGAGATTCCACTTGCCCGCCTTCATCGCATCGCTCAACGGATCCGGTACTCCCTTTATCGGAGCGGGTGGCTTATTTAGCCCAGGCACCGACCAGGCCTGGTCAGGCGAAACTGCCATGCGCTCGACGATCTTGTCCTTTGTGATATTCCAGACCATGTTGTCCGAGGCCATGGACAAAGGTCCTGAATACGTCTGTCGCACGCCATCATAGATCCCGTAACGGGTGTTCTCTTCATTAAAGAAATGATATGCGATGGCATGGCGGGGTTTGATGGCGCTCATTACCTTGCCAAACGCTGGCGGGGAGGTGTGTAACTCCGTGCCTACACCGAGCGCCGATCGCCGCGGCTCTAAACGAGGTTTGCTTCTTCATCCTGGATCCTCCCCAAATCTATTGAGGTTAATGCTCGGTCAACCCTTGTCTAGCTCGCCCATCAGGGTGTTGTTATCTTGAACTCGTACTCGTATAGGACTCGAACCTACGACCAAGGGATTATGAGAACCTCCCAAAACAGATTCAACACTATCCAGGAAAAAGAAACAAACGATTAGGCGAGTGATTCCCCCTGTAAACGCATCTCGGATCACCATGGATCGGCTCAGGGTGGTAGCAATCTCGTAGCAGATTCCTTATTAATAGTCGGCGCGATCGCAGCATTTTGGACCATCAAACGGGTTATGGGATTCTGGGCCTAAGCGATCCACTTCATCGATAGGAGACGATCCTAGCAGGACTGAAACGTGCTCGACGCGAACGTCCGCTTTTGGCCGAAAGCAGACATTCATTGATTCGGGACTTTTTCGGGATCTAGTTATGCGTCGTTACCCTTACGCGCGTACGCGAGGAGAAACGAAAACTGCTCATTAAAGGACTGATACCGAGAGATCTGATCTGCAGCCGCCTTGAGGATCAAACCATCTCCCGGCAGGAGCGCACCATGTTGGAAGAGTATCTGCACAAGGCGAAAAACTAAGATGCGGGGCCGGAGCCATAGAGCCTACGATAGATAGGCAGCTATGCATGCCACCGGGCTAATTTGTGGGCCGGCACGGGTATATTTCCGTAGAGGCGCAGGGGGCACGTGTGTATAATGCGCCCCGGGGGAAAGGTTCAAGTGGCTGCCTGAAAACTGCCTGTGCGCTGGCCAGCTTCTGGCCGGGCCGTCCGACAGGGCGCCACCGCTTTTACCTTCCCGCTGAAGCGCTTTAATCAGAATCTAATCGAATAAGAGGAGGACCCCAGATGAGTGCTCTGAAGAGATTAACCTTAACAATGGCTGTGCTTGTTGCGCCGTTTCTCATAGCGTCAGGCGCGGCGGCGGCCGAGACCGACGCCCAGAAGGCCCAGAAATTGGTGAATGCGGCGACGGTGACCTTTCAAAGTTTTGTCTCCAACCCGGACACCCCCTGGATTGGCGAACACCTCAAGGAGGCGCGCGCTGTTATGATTGTCCCCGAGCAGGTAAAGGGCGCGTTTATCGTTGGCGCCACGGGCGGTACCGGCGTCTTGTTGGCGAATCATGCGGGTGAATGGAGCGACCCAGCGTTCATTGACTTAGGGGGGATCAGTTTCGGCCTGCAGGTCGGCGCTAAGGCCTCGGAGGTCCTGTTGCTGGCGATGACCGAGGCGGGGGAGAAGGCGCTACTCGGTACCAAGGTCACGCTTGGGGCCGACGTCGGCATCGCGGCCGGACCGGTTGGTACTGGCGCTGCAGCGGGCACCGTGGATCTCCTGGCCTGGTCCCAGTCAAAAGGCGCCTATCTCGGTTTGGCTCTCGACGGTGCCGTTATTGCCCCGGCCAACAAGTGGAACCAAGCTTATTATCTGCAAGACGACATCACGCCCTACGACATCATCAGGGCACAGACCTATAAGAACCCGAAGGCGCGAGGTCTGGTGCATGCCGTCGCGGAGGCGGCCGACTAAGCGTAGGCCTGATGCCATACCAAGCTGCTCAGTCCCCGGGCTAATAACGCCGGGGCGACTGATCAAACCGAAAGGGCCGCAGTCAGCGGCCCTTTTTTTGACCGAGACAGCTGTCCACCCTAACAACCTATTTCTTCCGGAATTTTTCAGCTATCTCGTTTGCCCGATTCTTCCCCTCCTCGAGTTCATCCGGGGTCATTTCGTCTTTTAAACGTCCGCTTTTGGCCGCAAGCAGCCGTTCATTTATGCGTGACGAAAGTGTGCCACACTGAAATGCGGTGAGATGCAAATGAGGTGCAATTGAAATACGGTTTGAAATGAGCAAGCGTCGTAAGTGACTAAGTTAGTTGATTACTTAAAATTATAATTGTGCCCTCATAATGCTCCGTACGAAGGCCATAGGAATTAACTGACTAAGGCGCAACGTCCCCTTCCGACCCAATGCGGACATTGGTGAGCAAGCTTAGAGTTACTCTAATTAATATGTTATTGTTGCTCTGACTCCGAAACAATCAAGAATAAGGGGGATGGTTCAATGATGCGTAATTCCATTAGCCAAGTGATTGCCATAGCAGGCTTGGCAGTAGCAGCGTGCTCCCCTTCCGACGATACGTCAACTTCTCCCGACATCGCGGAAGACCACTTCCACCCGAAAGGCAAGCCGCCGTCCGAGCACACGATCAAGGTCCTTAAGGAGGCGCGAGCCGGCCTGCCTTTCGCCGACAAGCGGGACTTCGCGGAGCAGTCCAGGGGTTTCATTGCAGCGCCGGAATCCAAGCAGCTGTCTCTTTCCAAACCTACGTCAGTGAACTTACATTGAAACCTCATCTAATATTAAGAAAGGAGAACTTGTTATGGGAAAATTTATAAGTTCAAAATTTTTGTTTTTGGCAATGGTGGCTGTCGTGGTAGTAGCTGTGGCAGGTGTTTACATGAAAGGACGGTATGACGAACGTGCTGGCAAAGAATCCCCACTCATGGGACAGGCGGTCGAGGCCAATGACAAACCCACCGTGTCACCGACGAAAGCCAGGGGAGATCGTGGCGCATACTATCCTAATACGGAAGATCTGGCGGCCGACGAGATGCGCATCATTTCTTGCGGAACGGGTATGCCCAATCAGCGCCCCTCGCAGGCAGCTTCATGCTGGCTGGTCGAACTGGGGAACGGTGACAAGTTCCTTTTCGATATCGGTACGGCTTCGGCGGATAACCTTGCGGCGTTGCTCATCCCCGCCGATTACCTCGACAAGATCTTCCTGAGCCATTTGCATACCGATCATTTCGGCGACTTTGGTGCGATATTTGTCGGCGGGTTGATAAACGGTCGGACCGTCCCATTGCGCGCGTGGGGGCCAAGCAGTTCGAAGCCCGAATGGGGCACCAAATACTCCCTGGAACACTGGCGGAAAGCGCTCAGCTGGGACGTTGATGGGAGAGCCGGTCGCCTGCCCGCGTCCGGGCAGGAACTAGAGATTAACGAGTTCGATTATAAGGGCGAGAATCAGATCGTATACCAGGACAATGGGGTGACCATCCGCTCCTGGCCCGCCATACACGTTATCGATGGACCGGTCAGCTACAGCCTCGAGTGGAATGGCCTGAAGTTCGTCTTCGGCGGTGACACGTACCCCAACAAATGGTTCGTGGAATACGCCAAGGATGCCGACGTTGTAATCCACGAATGTTTCATTACGGTCCCGGACCTGGTTGCGAAGATGAACTTCCCGGTGGCGAGAGCTTTGAATGTCGGCACACAGATTCACACGCCACCGCCGGCCTTCGGTAAGGTCATGAGCATGGTAAAGCCTCGTATGGCGATCGCTTATCACTTCTTCAATGACTCCGACACCTCTCCAAAAATTTTGGAGGGAATCAAATCGACCTATGACGGTCCGCTAACCTTGGCCGATGACATGATGGTTTGGAACGTGACCAAGGACAAAATCATCGTGCGAGAAGTGGTATTTCAAGAGGATGTCTGGGCGCCCCCACTGGTCAGGAAGGTCCCGGTTGACCGTAGCATCATGTTAACGGAATCGGACTGGGTCAGGCAGCACTCATTGGATATGGGTGACATCATCCAAAAGATCTACGATCGGGCAAATAAGCTATATGGTACGAACGAAAAGCCGGGTTTTTAGAAATCAGACGCTCGGCCAGATAGCCTGATCGACCGCTCTTGGCCGTTTTCAGACGATCCCTCGCGACGAGATAAACAGAGCGATAGCAGGCGAGAAATGAGGCCTCGGCAAGCTGCGGGAAGCTAATAAATTAAAAGTGGGCCCGGTAGGACTCGAACCTACGACCAAGGGATTATGAGTATTCAGGGCAGAGTTTCTTTTGCTTCAGCGAGTCCGAAGCCGATAGAAGGTGAACTGATCAACAGAAGCAATGCAGTAACGATGCGACCCATCGCGTTATCTCCAGGCGGGCAAGAAGCACACTCGCCATACTTTTAACGTAGGTCGCTGCACATTGAGATCTTTTAGCCAGTCATCCGGTATCAATTCCTCAAAGGTCTCTAGGTCACCAATGTAAACCTGCAACACCAGTTTGACTCGGTTATCGAGGACGTAGATCTCAGCGATATTCGGCCAGGTCTCGGCACCGGTGAGATTGATCCAGTCGGCATTGGCGGCGAACATCCAAAGCCAAGACGCCAGAAACGCAACGGTGCGAACGAAACGTGATGGCACGGCTATATTTCAGACAAAGAGACGCAGAATGATCTTTCAGTGATTGGGAATTCTGTTGTATTCCGCATTCTGCCACATCCCCATGTGTAGGAAACGCGGCAATAAACGCCGGCAGCTCACCGTCCGATAATGGCGATGATTCTTACCTTACACGGCAAAAACATAGTTCAACCAGGTGTACATGCGAATGATGACTTTGCGAATAATGCGAATGACCTTGGCCTTATCGCTATAGATAGCGGCCGCACCATGGACCCCGGCTGGCAGACGCAGGTCCGACACGCCATCTAGCGTGAGCCGCACCGCAAACCGGCCCGCGGGCTGTTGCTGGGTAAACTCCAGCAGGTTACCACTCGGGGCCAGTTGTCCCTGTCCGGTCGCCCAGATAACGTTGTCCACCGTGGCACGAAAGATCTTGCCTGGCTGATCATCCAGCGCGACTTCAGCGATGTCTCCGGGTTTGATGTAGCGAAGCACATTCTGTGTAAATGTCGCGATCACACAAGCCCAGTCATTGTCCTCCCCTAGAAAGGTAATTCCGATCAGCGTGAGTTCGCGACGCTCACTGCGCGAGCGGGATGCCGCGAGCGAGCTCCAGGTTAATGATGGCGTCCAATTTGTTCTCGACCTGGAAATAGCGCATGACCTTTTTCTCGGGCAGGACGCGCTTAAACTTTCCGAGGTACTTTTTCTTCAAATTCAGCTCGGCCTGTTCAATGCTGAACCACTCCTTCAGCATCGCCTCCGCTTTTTCATCTGTGACACTGCCCCAGTTATCCGCATAAAATGTGATCAAATTGACTGTTCTGCCGATCAACTTATTTTCTTCTTTCCAGTAACCATCGTACACCGGCCAGAAGCCTTTAGCCTCCTCAGTGGTCAGCTCCATGGCATTGGCGACGATCGCCTTTCGCTGGGCCTGTATCGCTTCTCTTGTCAGCTGCTCGTCGGTGGGTGCCGCGACTGCGGCACCAGACAACATACCAGAGAACCCAAGCATAACGAGTAACATGCATTTGATCGTTTTCATCGTTGACTCCTTTGTTATTGCTAGCGTATTAGTTGGTATTTTTCACAGCGCTTGCGCTTTTCAAAAGATTGCATCGCAAGGAAAAGCCAAATCCAACGGCGCATTATCCGCCGCTCTGGCCATTGAACTATTGGGTCGCAAAGGTCCGCTTAGATCGATTTCGTAAGCCGCATTAGTTAGCCGGGCTTTGAACGAACCAGATTACAGAGGCGTGCAGGCGCCAAAGAGGACAAAACCCTCGCGGTCGCCTGCTACCGACACCGACATTTTCCCCGTGTATTCTGATATGACCAGGCTCCACGCTCGCCCGGCTTCGATCCCCTGCATGACCAACAGGCCGTCAACTCGCTCCATGGTTCTGATGCCCGTACTTTGATCCTCGCCATTCTCTTTGGTGGCGCTGATCGTCTTCTTCTTAAAGTGAATTCGGAAAAACTGCGGCGCGTTGATGCCCTCTGCCGTTCCTTCCAGGCATTCATCGCCGGGGCCACATTCGATGGCCTCGATGGTGGCACACAGAAGTGGCTTGGACCCGTCAAAATCGGCAGCCACGAGTGGATAGGACGCCACCCAAAAGCTCAGGCCCAAACTCATCGCGATCAGCTTTTTCATTATTCGCCTCCGATCAATTGACGTGTTTAATACACGATACAAATCGGGTTGTTGCTTTCCATTCGCCGGCGAGGCTATGCCATTACGATAGCCTCGTTGCCAGCAACGTCCCATCAGTTCACGGAGTAACCCCGACCTTGCAGGCAGGCCCCGTAGGCGCGGTCGTAGTTGGCGCGGTCCTGTTGGTAATGGGCGGCCTGCTCATTCGCCCATTGTTGCTCCGCGGCTTCCTGCTCCCGCTGTTGATTACGCCGTCGCATGCCGCCGATCACAGCGCCGGTCGCAGCGCCGATGGCGGCACCCTTGCCAGCATCGCCGGCGATGGCACCCCCGACGGCGCCGGCCGCCGCACCGCGCGCGCCACCTCTGACCACGCCGCCTTGGGTGGCTCCCTGTTGCGGGGGTGGCGACGTCGCCGTCGGCTGCTTCATCGGGTCGAAGCCTGTCTGCTGAACAGACCAGTTGTAACATTCGTATTTGTCCTTGTCCTGCTGCTCCTTGCTCTGACCCTTTTCGGGATAGACATAGACATCCGCGAGCGCCGGCGGTACAAAAAGGAGGGCAGCTAAACTTAGCGCGATAAGGAGAAAGTTACGCTCTTTCATTTTCCACATACCCGTGACTCCTTAAAGTTTGTCATTTTGCGTGGCGCTGGGCGGTCACGACCAAGGCCAGCCGGGTCGATGGCTCTACCATCGGATGTTCCATGCCAACAACGGCCCGTGCATCCAGATGTCCCAGACAAACGCGGTAGGCCCGCTCCCGCTGCTGTAGTCCTGGTATAGGCCACGGTAGCCAGCCAGGATATCCATATCAAGCCCCCATCCAACATAGCGATAATCAAAGAGACCCGAGGCGTTGAACGTGAAGTCCGATCCGACGCCGAATCCGCCGATATCGGTCCTTAGGATAAACGCCCAGCGCTCGCTGAGGTCAAAGGTCCCCCGTCCACCGAAGAAGGGGTCAGTCCAAGACTGATTACCGTTAACGTTAGGCGCCGGTGGGACCTTAAAGGTTATTTTCTGGTCGATGGAGGTATACCGACCACCGGCGAGGAGCTCCAACGTCCAGCCCCGATCGCCGTCGACGCGCCCATAAGGCCAGCGTCCGGCACGATATAACCCACCAAACTCCACCAGCCAAATCTCGGTCTCCAGATCACCAATGATCGCCGGCACGATCGGTCCCGGCGGTACCGCCAATACCTGATTATCAAAACCCAACTTAACATAGGTCCCGTCCAGGAAGCCTCCCCATCTTTCTCTCCACCATGCCTCGCCGTGCAGCGTCAACGCAAACACCGAATCGGCGTTACTGACAGTGTCGATGAAACTCTCGTCGATGCTGGTCGAAATTCCCCCTACGGTCGCATCGCCTCGCAAGCTAACAGCCCAGATGTACGGGGCGATGCTGAAATCCCAGTCACTGGACTTGGCAGCCGTCTCCTCAGCAAACGCAACGGGGGCATTGAACCCAAAGACCGCCAGCGTCATCGCGATGACGGCGATTCTTCTAACTTTCAACTTGCCCTCCCCAGGTTCAGGTGCCATCCGCCACCACAATCATTGTTCTTTTTTTGCTAAAGTCTTGCCACACGGATCCTACATGCTCACAGAGGTATTTTCCAAAACCATGATCGAGCTGACACTCACCATGGCAGAGAAGGCGATTGCCGCCGCCCATGCCAAGGCCGCAGAGCTGGGTGTCCCCATGGGGGTCACGGTGGTGGACGAGGCCGGGCGGGTGGTGATGGCCGCCCGCGCCGACGAGGCGGGCTTTTATACCATGGATACCTCATGCGCCAAGGCGGCGACTTCCGCATCGTACAAGCGATCCACCCAGGCGCTCGTGGAGGGCCGGGAGGCCAATCCTGTCTTCTGGGACGCGCTGCCTTCGGTGATCCCGAGACAGGTGCTGCCCAGCGTGGGGGCTGTGCCGATCATCAAGGAAGGCCGCGTGATCGGTGCGGTGGGCGTTGGCGGTGGCACACCGGATCAGGATCATGCCTGCGCGCAGGCCGGGGCTAATGCGGCCATTTCCTAGATCCGTTGTAGGCGATTTGCGGCTTGTTCAGGACTTAAACAAAGCTGTAACCAAAGCACTCAATGAACCGCCCTTCAAACTCTGGCGGCTCAAAGCGATGGTTCTGGGTACCGAATTCCTGGATTTTGATGGCCCCCATAAGTGATGCAATCCGGCCCGTTGTCACCCAGTCCATATCGTTCATCAACCCGTATAGCAATCCAGCGCGATAGGCATCGCCGCAACCGGTAGGGTCATTGACGGCCCCCGGTTTCGCCGGTGGCACCTCATGATGCTCCCGACGCGTACAGATGAGGGAGCCGTTCGCCCCTTTCGTTATGATCAGCGCCTCCACACGATCACATACCGTCTCGACTGACAAGCCGGTGCGATCCTGCATCAATTGCCATTCGTAGTCATTGAAGGTGACCCAGGTGGCCTGCTCGAGAAAACGCAACAGCTCTTCACGATCGAACAACGGCATGCCCTGACCGGGATCAAAGATGAACGGAATCCCTGCATCAGCGAATTGTGCCGCGTGTTCGAGCATCCCGTCACGACCGTCTGGCGAGACGATGCCGATGGAAATGCCATTGGCGTCACTCACCTTATTTTCGTGCGAGAAGCTCATCGCGCCCGGGTGGAAAGCGGTGATCTGATTATCGTCCAGATCCGTCGTAATGAACGCCTGCGCTGTTAGGGTTGTGTCGATCACTCTCACATGAGTGCGCGGTATCCCATTGTCGTCCATCCATTCGGCGTAGGGGCCAAAATCCGTGCCCACAGTCCCCATGGGAAGTGCATCGCCGCCAAGCAGTTTGAGATTGTAGGCGATGTTGCCCGAACATCCGCCGAACTCGTGTCGCAACTCCGGCACCATGAACGATACGTTCAGGATGTGCACCTTCTCCGGTAAGATGTGATTCTTGAAGCGATCGGGAAACACCATGATATTGTCAAAGGCAAACGACCCACAGATCAATGCAGACATCTTTCGTCTTTCCTTATTGCCATTCGTAGCGACTAGAAGACAGCAATGAGACTATGATAACGCGAAGCGAATGGGCAACCGTCATCGCATGCTAACCTAACCTGAATAGGCAACAAAATTCCCGCATCAGATGTCCTTAAGTCAGGTTCTCGTAAACGGACACTTTCTCTTTGGATACTTTATCTATGCAATTGCCGTGATCATCGCGGTGCTTTTTTTGGAACGCATTCACAATGCCCTGAATCATGCCTTCCTGCAATGGGCATGGGACCATGTTGGCATCCCGCTAGCGCGCGCCGGGCTGCTGATCCTGTTTATCTTAATTGCTTATCCGGTCCCCTTCGGCACCCAAACGGCGCCGCCGTTACAGACATTGTTTGCGGCAGATGCGATGCGCGTCAACCACCTGCTCAATCCGGTATTTCTCATCACCCTCCTGCTCCCACTCATTCCTGTGATTGGCACTCGCCCCGCCTGGGTTGTGCCTCTGCAGGGTATCGCTGCATGCGCGTTGCTGTTCAGCTGGCTTGCCACTGAGCAAGGCCTTGAAACGGTAAGTTACTGGCCGGGAGCCAATACCCTAATGCTCATCGCGGTCATTGCCATCGCAACCTATTGGCTCGCGATTTACCTTTCTCGTCAAGTGGGACAGCATTTAGATACCGCGTTCGAAGTCAAAGGGGCAAGTATCCTTGTGTTCGAAGCAACGGTCCTTGTCTTTCAAACCCCGGCACTTCTGTTGTTTAGCCTAGCGCTCGGCAGACAACTGGCCTAGCGTCACGATCGGCAACCCCCGCGGGTAGAAGGGCTGCCCGATGGCGGCCTTCATCACACGGCTTTGTCGGTGAGCGGTTCTAATCTGAAGGTCTCATCCTCAGGTCGTGCCACCCGTTTGAGGATCGGCCCAAGATAGCATCCCGTATAGGAGCGTGACTCACGACTCACTTCTTCCGGCGTGCCAACGGCCACGACCTCGCCACCCCGATCACCGCCCTCGGGGCCGAGATCGATGATCCAGTCGGCGGTCTTGATAACCTCCAGGTTGTGTTCGATCACGACGATGGTATTGCCGTGATCCCTCAGGCGGTGAAGCACCCGTAGTAACTGTTCAATATCGTAGAAATGAAGCCCCGTAGTCGGCTCGTCCAGAATGTATAGGGTATTCCCCGTATCGCGTTTCGAGAGTTCACGGGAAAGTTTCACGCGCTGCGCCTCGCCACCTGAGAGCGTCGTGGCATTTTGGCCGAGTTTGATATAGGACAGTCCCACATCAGTAAGTGTCTGTAGCTTGCGCGCAATGGTCGGTATTGCATGGAAAAACTCCCGCGCCTCTTCAATGGGCATCTCCAGCACTTCGTGGACATTTTTGCCTTTATAGAGGACATCTAACGTTTCGCGATTGTAGCGTTTGCCTTTGCACACATCACAGGGAACGTAAATATCGGGAAGAAAATGCATTTCCACTTTAATCACCCCATCGCCCTGACACGCTTCGCAACGCCCGCCCTTCACGTTGAAACTGAAGCGACCGGGCCGATAGCCCCGCGACCGACTCTCCGGGGTCACAGCAAAGAGCTCCCGGATCGGAGTAAACAACCCTGTGTAAGTCGCGGGATTGGAACGAGGTGTTCGGCCGATGGGACTTTGGTCGATGTCCACTACCTTGTCAAATTGATCCAAACCCTCGATGCGAACACTGGGAGCCGCATCGACATTGGCACCGTTCAACTCACGCGCCGCAAGTCGATACAGCGTGTCGTTGACCAGCGTAGACTTGCCCGATCCCGACACACCCGTAACACAAATCATCAAGCCAACAGGTAGTTCAATATCAACTTGCTTGAGATTATTCCCGCTTGCACCATACAGCCGTAAGATGCGCTTCCCATTGACTGGCGTACGCCGCTTAGGTATGGAAATGGACTTTCGGCCGGAGAGATATTGCCCCGTGAGCGATTTGGGATACGCGGCTAGCTCAGCCGGCGTCCCCTGCATCACGACTTGTCCGCCGTGCACTCCGGCACCCGGCCCCATATCCACGACGTGGTCTGCCGCATTAATCGCTTCCTCGTCATGTTCGATGACGATCACGGTGTTGCCCAGATCACGCAAATGACGAAGTGTTGCAAGCAACCTTTTGTTGTCGCGCTGGTGCAGGCCGATGGACGGCTCATCAAGAATATACATGACCCCGACAAGCCCGGCACCGATCTGACTGGCCAGGCGGATACGCTGAGCTTCGCCACCCGAGAGCGTCTCTGCGCTTCGATCCAACGTAAGATAATCAAGCCCGACGTTCACGAGGAATTGCAGACGCTGACGGAGCTCCTTGAGTATCTTTGCGGCGATCGCACCTCGCCGACCTTCGAGCTGCAGCTCCGCGAAGAAGGCCTCGGCCGGTCCGACTGCCATGGCTGTGATATCCGAGATCGACAACCCTGTGATAAAGACATGCCTTGCAGGCGTATTCAATCGTGTGCCGCCGCAAGAAGGACAAGCCTTACTGCCAAGATATTTTGCGAGGTCCTCCCGCACAAGTTGGGATTCCGTGTCCCGGTAACGGCGCTCCATGTTGGGGATGACGCCCTCAAACGGATGCCGTCGCGTTACCTTACCGTTCCGGTCATTCAGATAGGTAAAGGTGAGCTTGACACCGTCGCTACCATAAAGAATCACCTGTCGGACGTGTTCAGGCAGATCATGGAACACCGTATCCAGATCGAACTCATAATGATTGGCGAGCGCCTGGATCAACTGAAAATAATAAGCATTGCGTCGATCCCACCCGCGTATTGCGCCGCCGGGGAGACTCAGTTCCGGGTGTTGAACCACCCGCGCCGAGTCAAAAAACTGGATGGTCCCGAGGCCGTCACACTCGGTGCACGCGCCAGCGGGATTGTTAAAGGAAAAAAGCCGTGGCTCGAGCTCGCTCAGACTGTATCCACAATACGGACAGGCGAACTTGGCGGAGAAGATCACATCGGGTTGCTCTCCTACGTCGAGTGACGCCACCTTGGCGAGACCATCGGCAAGTTTCAACGCCGTCTCAAAAGACTCGGCCAGGCGTTGCTGAACGTCCGGCCTGACCTTGAAGCGGTCCACGACGGCTTCAATATCGTGTTTCTTGTAACGATCCAACTTCGGGACCTCGTCAAGCTCTACCACAGTGCCATTGATGCGTGCGCGTACAAAGCCTTGTCTACGCAGCAATTCGATGACCTGCTCATGCTCTCCCTTGCGCCCCTGGACAACCGGTGCAAGAAGGATCATCCGTGTCCCTTCCGGTTGCGCTAAAACGTGATCGACCATCTGGCTCACAGTCTGCGCTTCAAGGGCGGTATCATGCTCAGGACAACGGGGTTCTCCAACGCGCGCGAACAGCAGGCGTAAATAGTCGTAGATTTCCGTGATCGTACCGACCGTAGATCGCGGGTTATGTGACGTTGACTTCTGCTCGATGGAAATCGCCGGTGATAAGCCTTCGATATGATCAACGTCCGGCTTTTCCATTATCGAAAGGAACTGCCGTGCATAGGCCGACAACGACTCGACATAGCGACGCTGACCCTCAGCATAGATAGTGTCAAATGCCAGTGAGGACTTGCCCGACCCCGACAGGCCTGTGATGACGATTAACTTGTCCCTCGGAAGGTCGAGGTCGATGCCCTGTAGATTGTGTGTTCGGGCACCGCGTATATGAATAGTGTCCATATAAAGGTACGTTGCCGAAAAAAGTAAACTACTAATATAATCTTTTTCGACGCTATGAAGCAAAACGAAATCTATATCAAGACAGCGGAGACGATGACTGCCACGGAATTGCGCGCTTCCCTGACCCTGGCGACTATCTTCTTCCTGCGCATGTTGGGCCTATTCATGATCCTACCGGTTTTTGCCCTCTATGCCGACAATCTCGAAGGGGTAACGCCTCTCCTGATCGGTGTTGCACTTGGCATTTACGGCCTGACACAAGCAATCTTTCAGATCCCCTTCGGCATGCTGTCCGATCGCATCGGACGAAAGCCCATCATTTTGATGGGTCTCATCATATTTGCTGCCGGCAGTGGTCTCGCTGCGGAATCGGATACCATCCTCGGCATCATTGTTGGACGTAGCGTGCAGGGTGCCGGTGCCATCGCCGCGGCCGCCATGGCACTTGCAGCGGATCTAACGCGCGAAGAGCAGCGAACCAAGGCCATGGCGATTATCGGAATCAGTATCGGACTTGCCTTTGCCACGGCATTGGTGGCCAGCCCCATATTGGAGGCTTGGGTTGGTGTGCCCGGCATCTTCTGGTTGACGGTGGTGCTTGCGATCATTGCCATCGCCGTCTTGTATCTCTTCGTACCGCAACCTGTTCGCAGCCGTTTCCACCGCGATGCGGAGACAGCGCCTGGCGAGCTCAAGGTTGTTCTCACAAATACTCAACTGCTTCGACTGGATCTGGGGATCTTGTTGCTCCATCTGATACTGACAGCAAGCTTTGTGGCGCTGCCGTTGGCGCTTCGCAATGAAGCAGGGCTCCCGGCCTCGGAGCACTGGCAGGTGTATCTCCCTGTGTTGATCCTCTCTGTGGGGATCATGCTGCCCTTTTTGATCCTGGCTGAAAAATACCGGGTGATGAAACAGGTATTTGTTGGAGCAGTGTTCATATTGATGTTGTCCCTTTTTGGCCTGTCCCTCTGGCACACGACGCTCCTAGCGATTTTTCTGATGCTGCTCGCGTTTTTTGCGGCTTTCAATTTTCTTGAGGCGAGTTTGCCATCCTTGATCTCAAGGACTGCGCCCCCGGACCAGAAGGGCTCGGCGTTAGGGGTCTATTCCACCTCCCAGTTTCTCGGCACCTTCATTGGGGGCGCGCTCGGCGGATGGCTTTTCGGGCAGTTTGGCTATTCCGGTGTGTTTCTCTTAGGTGCCATTGCGGCCTTCGTCTGGCTCGGGGTCGCATTGAGTATGCCTAATCTACGCCATCTTACGAGCCACATGATCAACGTCGGCAGGATCACTCAGGCACAGGCACAGCAACTGGTTGAGCAATTGACGCAGGTGGCGGGTGTCGCCGAGGCCGTGGTCATTGCCGAAGACGAGGTTGCCTACCTCAAGGTAGACCGAAAGGCGCTGGATAACGATGCCCTGCGTGAAATTTCGCTGCGGAAAGAGTAATGTTAGAAAAATAAAACCATAAGGAGGACGGAGCATGGCCAAAGGCATCAATAAAGTCATCCTGATTGGGAATCTGGGCAACGATCCGGAGACCCGTTATACGCCGAGTGGTAGCGCGGTTGCCACGGTAAGTCTTGCCACCAGCGCATCCTGGCGAGATAAGGAAACCGGCGACCAACAGGAACGGACAGAATGGCACCGGATCGTGTTCTTTGGCCGCCTGGCTGAGATCGTAGGCGAATACCTGCGCAAGGGATCGCAAATCTATGTGGAGGGACGTCTGCAGACACGCAAGTGGCAGGACAACGAAGGCAAAGACCGCTACACGACCGAGATCGTTGCCAATGAGATGCAGATGCTGGGCAGCCGCAGCGGCGGAACCGCCCCTGTCGAAAAAGCACCGCCACCGACAGAGGAGAAAAAGACCGAGCCGGCTGAAAGTGCAGCCGCTGACGAATTCGACGACGATATTCCTTTCTAGGGCAGACCGAACAGTTGCCTAAAGAAACCCGTAACGGTAGTTAACGATCACACGAATTCCCGTGGTCAGATCATCCGCGCCCTCTTGGTCCACAATTAGCCCGCGGATGCGGAACCACAGGCCCCTGAGAACCTCTTTGGGTGGGAGGTAGTCAAGGGTCATATTAAATTCGCTCTCATCCGGCAAGGCGATATGGGTGGTGGCATCGCGCGCGCCGGTGCCGCGGGCAAAACTCCCGAACATGCTCAGCCCTGCGAGCGCCTGTTGCTTGAAGTGATAGGACATCCCGACCAACCAAGCATCCTCTCCGGCCCGGTTAAAGTCTAACTCCATCAAGGACACGAATCCCGGATAGCCACCCCAGGGACTCCTTATGGCGGCCCCATTGGAAGTCGTGTTAAACGCGACGTTCAAGATCGCGCCTTTGTAGCTCACTGCCACCTGAGCCCCGCCATTTTGGGTGTCGAAAGAGCCCAGCAGGGCGTCGCCGACGCTGCGTTGATCGGTGAACTGGCCCGAGAGTCCGAGTTCCAGCTCGTCGGTGATGGCGCTCGTGAAGTTCGCTTCAGTATAGAACGTGTTGAACAGATCGAATCCATAGAAGTTGATTGCGCCGCCGGTGAGGTTGTCCGTTGGCGCAACGATCGCGCCAACCATCGCAACGCCTTTGTCACTTCCCGGCACGCCCGCCACGTCCGACATCGATCGGAAGGTGTCTGCGCTCTTTGTCTTTATCTGATCGATATACCCAACGGAGATCCCCAGACGTCGACCCAGATAGCGGGCGTCATAAGCCTCAAAGGTATTTGCCACCATGCGGTCGTCGTCCCCATTCACATAGACCAGGTTCAATCGTTGCCTGTACAGTCGCGAAAGAAATTCCTTGTGCTGAAGTTGGACATAGGCCGTACCCAGGACGGTGAACCCGCCTTGGCCGGGGCCAAGGAGTTCGGTGCCATCGCGTGTCTCGGGGCCAAAGAGTTTCTGGGAGGTGAAGAGCTCCGCGGAAACTGAAAACAATTCCTTCCACTGTCCCGACACATAGTAGAGCGAGCCCCCCAGGGCCCATGCTTCGTTTTTGCTGCCGTCGAGGTTGTTTTGGTCAAGATAATAGGTGCGCGGCTTGATGCCGAAGCGCGTGTCACGGACAAAGGGTGTACGGTCTTTGAGCCATTCGTCCACGCGGGGATGGAGCCGCCCTACATCTACTGGCGTTTCAGTAAAGGCACGCTGCACCCTGTCCTGAAGTTGTTGCACCGAAGCGGGCGCAGGCTCTTGGGCACGAATGTATTCTGCGGATCGGCTCTGTTGCGATACCAAGCAAAAAACCACAGGCGCCACCAACGCAATGCGCCGTGATCGGATATGATCCAACCTTAGATTCCCCCAAATGACAGCAAGCGGTATTGTGAACTCAGTCTATTCCGTCAACCATTCTTGGTGCCTTAGGTCAATGTTGTGTCATGACAAAATAAATGGAAAACACTTAATCATTAAACTTATTATGACAGCCGCAATTTATTTCCGTGCCAGCACTGTGACCGGCAGCTTTGCAGACTGCCAGACCTGAGTCACGATAACCTATTTTTATTTATACCATCACGCTTGCCTCTCACCTAAAATCCCCCTACGATGCCAAGCTCCAAAACAATTGAATCCCAACGCAAGACTAGCCGACGAACATAAGAGACGTGGAGGATATGATGCATCGTGCAGAGACCTGCCGAAAATCTGGGCTTTATTTCATTTCTCTACTGATTGTCGCGGCGCTGACGGCCTGTGCGGCGCAAGAAGACCGACCCCAGGGGTCACCCGTCCCGAGTGATCAGGTTGGGCAGCTTTTGCCCGGGAAATGGCAGGGAGAGTGGAGCGCCCGCTGGGCAACGGAAGGTCATGGCCCCGGGAAGGTCACATTCAATCTCAAATCAAACAAGCAGGGGCAAATCGCAGGGACAGGCGCTGCAACCCCCTCGGGAGACTGCCCTGATCTGTTTAACATCAAAGGGAGCTATCAAAAGCAAGAAATCATAATGCGAATTTTTCTGACCGGCGCGTGCAGTGGCAGTGACCTCTCGATGAATATGCAAATGATGCGGACCGATGCAGGCGAATTCCTGTTGGTGGGCCACTGGTCACAACCGAATCGTAAGGACTACGGCTGGTTCTCCCTCACAAAGCAACCTTAAATAGGCTTATCTTCAAGACGGACTGCGCTCGCCGACCCTGTCCCTTAATCGCAGGCAAGACTGGGTTTGGCTTTGTCACACGTCAGAACCGAGATCACCAACGGCCCCGTTCGTCACTGGAATATGGGTTGTGGTGAGCGGATCCGGGTCCAGCACCTTCGAATCTTGCGCTGATCTTTATTACCAAAGCGGCTTGTAGAACAACTTATCGGGTTTCTCGTGGACTGGCAGGTCATCCGGCAGTTGCACGTCCTCGGGTGCGAGCAACTCACCCCAATCGGTTCGGGTCCCCATTTCTTCGATGATCTCTTCGGGCACAAAATCATGGCCAGCACGAATCTGCCAGCCGCCCCCGAGCGCCTTGTACACGGAAATCAGGCTCGTGACCACGTCACCGCGCGTTGCCGTTAGCTGATCCTGGCTCGTGACGAGGCGCTGCTGCGAATCCAAAACGCGCTGATAATCCGCGACACCGTCGCGGTACTGCAGGAGGGAAAGCTCGACGGAACGTTCTGACGCCGCTACGGATTCGGCAAGGTAGTTAGCCTGCTGCTGGCCTTGCAAGAAGCCCACGAGCCCATCTTCGACCTCGCGGGCCGCTTCAAGCACCGTGTTCTGGTAATTGACAATCAACCCCTGGAAGGTGGCATCTTGAAAGCGGACATTATTCTTAAGCCGCCCGTAGTTGAAGATCGGCCATTGGAAGGTGGGCCCAACCGTCGCCGTAAATGCGTCGCCGGTAAACAAATCGCTCAAATTGCTACTGCCGGTGGTGCTCGATAGAAAACCGATGGAACCGACCAGATTGAACTGGGGGTACAGATCCGTTCGTGCGATGCCGATCTGTGCGCTCTGTGCTGCGGCCTGAAGTTCTGCGGCGCGAATGTCCGGTCGGCGCCGAAGCAAGTCCGCCGGCATCCCGATGGCGACCTCCGCTGGGGTCGTTGGAATTACCCCGGCACCCTCCAAGATCGCCTGCAGTTCACTCGGGGGCATACCCAACAGAACGCTGAGTGCATTTTTCGCCTGACGCAGGCCCGCTTCCAAGGCAGGGATGGTTGCCTGGGTTTCGGTCAAGAGCGCCTTGGCCTGCTGGACATCGAGTTCCGTAGTCGCGCCGTTTTCGAAACGCACCTGCGCGATCTCAAGGCTTCGCTGCTGAATCGCCACGTTCTGGTGTGCGATCGCAATACGTTCCTCAAAGGTCCGGATCTGGACATAGGTGGCGGCACATTCAGCCGTGAGACTGACCAACACATCATCGTAGTTTGCAACGGAGGCGGCCAAATTGGCATCGGCCGCCTCGATGCCGCGACGGAACCGACCCCAAACATCCAACTCCCAGACCGTATCGAAGCCAATGTCAGCGGCTCCAAACGAAGAGTCAGCAAACGCCGCAAAAAAATTTGGAGAACGTTCGCTCAGCTCGTTATACGTGATGCCACCACTCACCTGTTGTTGTTGGGGGTACTGGCTGCCGATGGCGATGCCTAAGAGCGCCCTGGATTCGAGAATTCGGATCCCGGCGATCTGAAGTGGCAGATTCTGTTGATAGGCCAACTCGATAATGCGATCGAGCACCGGGTCGTTAAAGACCGTCCACCAATCACTGTACTCCTCAGCTTGCGTGTTGACCTGTGGGTCGCTGGTCTCTATCCATTCATCAGCAACGGGTGCTTCGGGCGTCTGAAAATCCGGACCAAGCATCGTACAGCCGCTCGTCAACAGTGCTGCCACAAGCCCGGTGATCGTTCGCGAAGTGCTGAAGAGTCCTTGCCTCGCGGCAGGGCACACATTACGCGTGTGACGGAATGGACAACGAAGACCTGGAACGTTGGTTGTTTTCTTCATCTTATTAATCTATTACGGGTGTCTACAGGCATCCCGCGAAGAATGCGTGGACGTCTCAGCAGAACGCCCCCTCTTCTTTTACGCAGACGCTCCATCGTACGCCGCGCACCATTATTCTGCTGCTCAAGATATTAAACGGTTCCCCGTCACAAGGCCAATTGGTCAAAACGAGTTTGCGCCACGGCTGCACACGACCGAGCAAAAAACCCCTGAATCCGTAGCCCGTACCATTGCGATGCTGCTATACTCGATGGCTGACTCATGCCGAACAGGCTCCGTTCGGCCCCCCGGCCAATAATAGTACACAGAAAGAGTGCGCCCGATGCCGAGTTGCGCACCGCAAGAAAAACAATGTACGTGGTCAATAACGATCCGGAGGAAATTTCCATTCAGCAATCCAAGATAAGCTTCACTCGGCCGACTGAGGACACGCTGCTCATCCGGTTTGTGGGGAGCTGGACTCTGCAGAATGGGCTACCCTCAGCTACCGAGGCGCAAAAGCATGTAACAGAAGGCTCACCAGTCCAGCGCGTCGCATTTGATGCCCAAGAACTCACGGGCTGGGACAGCGGGCTCTTGACCTATTTGATCAAGATCATCGATAGATGCAAAGAACGCAACATCCAGATTGATCGGACAGGGCTGCCGGACGGGGTGAGGCGACTTTTGGATCTCGCCTATGCGGTGCCCGAACGCGAAGGCGCGCGGGTTGTTGCGAAGCGCCCCTCCTTAATCGCGCGCATCGGCGCGGATTCAATCAGGATCGCTCGCGGGGCCATGGAGACCATCAGTTTCATTGGCGAGGTCAGCCTCGCCTTCCTTAAGTTTTTGCGCGGCAAGGCCCAATATCGGCGCGTCGACTTTACCTTGACCATTCAGGAGGCTGGTCCAAAAGCCCTGCCTATCGTTACCTTGATCAGTTTCCTGATCGGGGTGATCCTCGCCTTTATCGGCGCCGTTCAGCTCGAGCAGTTTGGCGCAGGGATCTACGTGGCCAATCTGGTTGGACTCGCCATGGCCCGGGAGATGGGCGCCATGATGACCGGCATCATCATGGCTGGCCGCACGGGCGCGGCGTTTGCTGCCCAGCTTGGCACCATGATGGTGAACGAGGAGATCGACGCGCTGAAGACCATGGGCATCTCGCCCATCGAGTTCCTAGTCTTGCCCCGCATGCTCGCCCTCATGCTGATGCTACCGCTCTTGGTTTTGTACTCGGACGTCTTAGGGATCCTGGGCGGCGCATTCGTCAGTACCACCATCCTCGACATCGGTGCCCTGGAATACTTCGAGCAAACAAAGCACGCGATTGCAATAAAGGACTTCGCCGGCGGCCTCTTCAAGGGCACCCTCTATGGTACGCTAGTCGCCATCGCTGGTTGCCTGCGGGGTATGCAAAGCGGGCGCAGCGCAGCGGCTGTCGGCGACGCGGCCACTTCCGCCGTGGTGACGGGCATCGTCTGGATCGTCGTTGCCTCTGCGATAACGACGGTCATTTACAACATACTCGGCATCTGAAGGACAACTGTCCCTTAACACAAAACGCGATTTATTGGTGAGCTGAGATGGCACAGGTGATGCCAGATGAAACACAACAAGCCGACGTGCAAATCACGGTCCGTGATCTGACGATGGCGTACGGAGACTTCGTGATCCAGCGGGATCTGAACTTCACGGTCCGGCGCGGGGATATCTTTATCATCATGGGGGGAAGTGGTTGCGGCAAGAGTACCTTGCTGAGACACCTCGTTGGACTCAAGTCACCGGCTCAAGGAAAAGTATTGTATGACGGCGAGAGCTTCTGGGACGTTGATCCCCTTGAACAGGTCAGGGTGATGAGACGCTTCGGGGTCATGTACCAGAGTGGTGCGCTGTGGAGTTCCATGACGCTCGCCGAGAACGTGGGCCTTGCCCTGGAAGAGTACACAGACCTCAACCCCAGTCAGATCCGTGAGCTGGTATCGCTCAAGCTCGCGCTGGTGGGGCTTGCTGGGTTCGATGAATTCTATCCGTCTGAGATCAGCGGCGGCATGCAAAAGCGTGCCGGAGTGGCGCGGGCCATGGCGCTGGACCCCGATATCCTGTTTTTTGATGAACCCTCCGCAGGATTGGATCCGGTCAGTGCCCGGCGCATGGATGATCTCATTCTCGAGCTCCGGGACAGCCTCGGAGCGACGATGGTCGTGGTAACCCATGAACTCGCGAGCATCTTCGCCATCGGGGATAACTCGACCTTTCTCGATCCCGAAACCAAAACGATGATCGCAAGCGGCCACCCTAAGACACTGCTGGCCGAGTCGAAGGATCCAAAGGTTCATAGCTTTCTCACGCGAGGTGAGGTATGAGCAAGCGCGCCAATCCAGCGGTAATCGGCGCATTCGTGCTGGGCGCTGTGGTGCTCATCATTGTTGGGGTGGTGGTCTTCGGTGCCGGTCAGTTTTTTGCCCAAAAGCAAAATGTGGTGGCTTATTTTAGCGGATCGGTCAAGGGGCTTGGCATTGGCGCCCCCGTAAAAGTCAGAGGCGTCACCATCGGTTCGGTCACCAATATTGAGATGGAATACAATCCCGAGGACTTCCACGTTGTCATCCCGGTCTACTTTCGGCTTGACTTCAATAAGATCCACTATATCGGCGTCGAAAGAGCTTCGTTTTTAAAGCAAGTGTACAAAGATCCCGAAGAACGCATGCAAAAATCGATTAAACAAGGTTTACGGGCGCAGCTGCAGTTGCAGAGCTTTGTGACCGGCCAGCTGTTCGTCGCCCTTGACTTCTTGCCCGATACACCCGTGCAGCTCACCGGCCGCGCCCCGGAGGATTATGTTGAAGTCCCAACGATCCCATCACCGCTGGAAGAATTAACCAAATCGATCGAGAAGCTGCCGCTCCGCGAACTCGCGAATGAAGCCGTGAGGGCGGTCAAAGGCTTTGCGGACCTGGTGAATTCTCCCGTAATGAAGAACATCCTCCACAACCTGGACACGACGCTGGAGGACATCGACAGACTAGTGAACACCGTCGACGCCGAGGTCAAACCACTGGCATCCAGCGCCGAGGAGACATTGGCAGATGCACGGACCACGCTTACCCGCGTGCAGTTGGCCCTTTCAGACGCCCAGGACCTGCTTCAAGGCGTCGACACCCAGGTCGAGCCGATCGCGGCAAGCGTCGAAGAGACCTTGGGAGAGGCGCGGGCCACATTGCAGCGGGCTCAAAAGACACTAGCCGATGTTGACGACATGATCACGGCGCGCTCACCCACGCGCTATCGCATCAATGAGACGCTCAATGAGGTCGAGAGGGCAGCGCGATCCATTCGGGTGCTGGCCGATGAACTTGAACGACACCCCGAAGCGTTACTGCGCGGTAAGCCCAATACGGGAGGACAATGATGCACCCGCTTTATACACGTCTGGCCCTCGTTATCATTGGAGTTTTCCTCATCGTGTCGGCAGGCTGCGCCCGTACCCAAGCCACTAACTTCTACCTCTTGGCGCCCCTGCCACACAGCGAGACGGGGACCACGGCGGCCGAGGGGGGCCTAGTCATTAGCATCGGACCTGTGGCGCTTCCGGGTTATCTGGACCGACCACAGATCGTGAGCCGTCCCAGCGAAAACACCCTTCACCTTGCGGTGTTCAATCAATGGGGAGAGCCACTTCAGGTTAATTTCGCGCACGTCCTTGCAGAAAACGTATCGATTTTACTCCCCAGCGATCACATTACCGTCTTTCCCGACCTCACAGGGACGCCGCATGATCTCAGTATTGCGGTCCAGGTAACGCGATTTGAACGTGATGCGAGTGGAAACGCCGTGCTCACAGCGCGCTGGCAGATCTTAGAAGGCCGCGACAGCGATGTGTTGCTGACACGAAACTCAAGTTTCAGCTCACCAATTGACGGACAGGACTACGAGGCGACCGTCACCGCGCTGAACCAAACGCTCACCGATTTCAGCCGTGAGGTCGCTGGGGCGATCAACTCGCTTTCAGAAACCGCATCACCCTAGAGCGCCTACAGCGCATCGGGTGCCCGGGCGATGCGCGTCCAAACAAGAAATCGTTGCACAAACTCCGGGATCTGAATAAACACGGTCCCGGTGGCGACGACATTCAGCATCGCCACTACGAGAAATACCTGAGGAATCGTCACACCTGCGCTGAGCAATCCGATCGTCACACCCGCCGAGACCACCATGAACAGGGCATTGAGGATATTGTTAGCGGCGATGATCCGGGCACGATGGTGAGCCGCACTCCGATGCTGCATCAGCGCATAGAGTGGCACAATATAGATCCCCCCGAATAGCCCAATCAATGTGAGATCGGCAAGGACGCGCCAGTTCGCACCGTGCTGTAAAAATTCCGCAGCTCCGATTGGCGTTGCGATGTAGGCAGCGCTTGGGACCGGCACACCCACAAAGAAGAGATCAATCGTGAACAACGTGATGCCAATGGCACCTAGGGGGACCAATCCCATTTCAATCCGCCCGCCTGATAACTTTTCGCACATCAACGCCCCGGCGCCAATGCCGATGGAAAATGCGGTTAACAACAAGGTCCCCACATGCTCGTTACCAAGAAGGATATCCTTCGTATACGACGGCACCATCGACAGACACGTGGCCCCGACGAACCAGAACCAGGAAATCGCAATAATGGTCATAAACACCGTGCGATTCTCCCTGGCGAATCCCATCATTCGCAGCGTCTCGGCGGGAATGTTCCAACTAATGGAAAGGCCGGGATCCGGTGCCAGGGCCTTGGGAATAAACTGGCTCGCGAGCCGTCCTAGTATAGCCACCGAAATAACAATGCCCGACACATACAACGGCCCCGCAGATTGAATTGCGACGAGGACACCACCGGCAATCGTACCCAGCAGGATAGCGAGGTAGGTGCCCGTCTGAATCAACCCGTTGCCTCCAGTCAACTCTGACATGTCAAGATGCTGGGGAAGGATCCCGTACTTAAGCGGCCCAAACAGAGTCGATTGCGTCCCCAAGAAGAACAGAACGGTCATCAGGATCCAGACGCTTTGAAAAAAAAACCCGACCGATGCAATCAACATGATGCAAATCTCGGCAAACTTGATATAGCGTATGAGAAATGATTTCTCATATTTGTCCGCAAGTTGGCCTGCTGTTGCGGAAAACAAGAAAAACGGAAGGATGAAAATCCCGCCGGCAAGGATCACCAGTACGGTGCTATTCATATCAAGATGGCTGGCTAATGTGAATGCAATGAAAAAGACCAGCGCGTTCTTATACACATTGTCGTTAAACGCCCCGAGAAACTGGGTTAAGAACAAAGGGGCAAAGCGTCGTTGCCTGAGTAATTTGAACTGGGTCATATTAGCGATTCGCCAGCCAACGCATGATCTAAACTCCGCATGCTAGCTTAAGTATCGGCTCAATGCTTGGCCCTCGAAGGGCCCGACCCAAACTGCATTCATACGCTTGAGTTGACTCGTTGCCGTCATAAACTCGACAGCATATCGCGCCCACGCCCCCTGATCTTAAGGGCCGATTACGCAGTAAGTCGTTGTAGGAGAGTGTCGATTGCAACAGGTTGCGCAGTTTTTGCCGTGACCGAGAAGCGTTCCTTCGGATCGCGCTCACGTTCAAGCGTGTAAACCGAACCCGGATAAAGTCTCGTCAGGAATTCTTCTAGTGCGGGCTCAAATGCCTCAAAGGCGTCATCGTTGTTCGGTGCAAGCAACCGGTCATTGGAAAAGATTTGCACCTCATCACCGCAGAACTTGAGACGCCCTTTTGTCTCGGGTCCCTGCTCCAGGAGCTGGCACGCCTTTAGCACTTTCTGACATACGGTGGCTAGTCGCTCGGGCAGTGTACCGGAGAGTGGACGCTTGCTGTAGTACATCATGCCACGCCGATTGCCGGTCTCGTCGAATCCGTAATTTCCCTCATCTGCCACGAGAAGCGTTCCCGGCCCCGCATGGACATGGCTATAGTCCGCCACATCGATCAGCAGGTTATCGAGTGCGTCGATCTGAATCCAACGATGGAATATCGGAATAAACTCAACCAGGCCGATGGCGTTGCCTTCCTCGGCAAAGAACTTGATCCCAATCTTATGCAGATCCATTGCGCCGTTTGCTGTCACCCCCTTGCTGCCAGAGCCGGCTTTCCATTCCCAATTGCCTGCGCCGTAGCACTCTGTTCCATGATCCTCCCGTTGCAGGCATAGGAGGCCTCAATGAAGAGCTGTGTTTCCTCAAAGAGGCGCCGGGTCGTGTCTTCATCAAAGGTACGGACTTTGTCCTCGTGCCGACGGAAGAGATACTGAGCAAATTTCCCACCCGCATACTTGTCGTGGAAGAGCTTAGTATCGTAGAAGCGGGTGCGAAATTCGCGCACGATCGTCTCGGCATCATCGATAATATCCTGGTACTGTGTTCGAATAAGCCCCTTGGCTGCCGCCAGCATGGCGCCATAGGCAGCTTCGTCAGCCTTCTGGTAATTCCCGTCTTCAGAGTGTAGTTGCGCTTCGAAATATTGGCGCTCAGCGGCCTGCAGGTCGAAGTCGATCCGAGACACGATCTCACCGGCGCATTCACCCGCGGCCATGTCGTTGAGGGTAAATTCGCGCGGATCGCGCCAATCCGAATAGTAGGAGCGGTCCAGCTCATACGGCGGCACGGTGGCAACCTCGTCCACCAGCACCCGCAGCTCCCGCTTACCAATGCGTTTTATAAAATCCTGGAAGCGCTCGCCCTTCTCGCGTTCATTGAGATACTTGTCCGCGATCTGTTCAACGAAATCAGGGACGCGTTTGGAGGGCACCACGCCGATGGCAACACCATACGAACCCGCATTTTCCTCCCATTGACCGCCAAGGACGACCCGGAAATGAGGCACGGTCGTGCCACCCACCTTGCGGCTTACGCCGTAGAAGCCCAGATCGGCGAGGTGCTGTTGTCCGCACGAATTAAAGCACCCGCTGATCTTAATGCGCAGCCCTTGGATCGCCTTGTCCAGTTGTTGATACTTGGCCGCGAGCCGCACGCTGAGTTCCGCTGCGAGACCACGGGATGATGCGATGCCAAGTTTGCACGTGTCCGTGCCCGGGCAGGCGGTGACGTCCATAATAGTACCAGCACCCGCTTCGCCCAAGCCGATCCGCGTAAGCTCACCATGCAGGCCCGGAAGGTCGGCCTCCGAAACCCACCGCAGCAGGATGTTTTGTTCCACCGTGTTGCGAACATTCTCGCCGACGTACCGCCGTGCGATGTCACCGAGCTGGCGCATCTGCCAGGAGGTAATGTCGCCTAACGGCAGGGTCACCGTGGCCACCGCATACCCGGGCTGTTTCTGCAAATAGACATTGGTCGCCCGCCATGCCTCAAATGCCGCGTTCGTTGCGCCGCTGTTGAGCTTCGTGGCCGGCTTTAGCGGTTTCTCACCGTATGCGGGGAGTTCCTTCAGGTAATCGGTCCATGCATCGTCATGGGGAAGCGCCCGGCGTTCTTCCAGAACCATCTCGCGAAATTGGTCAATACCGAGCTTATCCACCAGGAATTTGATGCGCGCTCGGCCGCGATTCTTTTTCTCACCATGCCTCGCGTAGACGCGGGAGATCGCCTGAGATAATGGCAGGATCTCGTCTTCTGGTACGAACTCGTCAAAGAGCTTCGCCTGGTACGGGACCGCTCCAAGGCCACCGCCGACGTACATCTCAAAGCCCCTTTTCTCAACCCCATCCTCGACCCGGGTTCTGGCGATAAATCCCAAGTCATGCATAGTGGTCAATCCACAGGCCCGATGTTTGCAGCCAGAGAAAGCGGGTTTGAACTTGCGGCCAAAATCCTGCACATCGGGGTGCCCCAGCAAAAAGTGAGCGCAGGCCTTTGCGTAGGGGGTGACATCGAAGGCCTCATCACTGCAGACACCGGCCAGCGGGCACGCGGTGACATTACGCACGGAATTCCCACACGCTTCGCGGGTCGTGATGCCAACCGCCGCAATGCGCCGCATGAGATCGGGCGTGTCGTCAATATGGACGTAATGCAGCTGAATGTCCTGACGCGTGGTGATGTGGCAGATTGCGTCGCAATATTCTTCGGCGACATCGGCCAGGACATCCATCTGATCGGGTGTTAGCCCACCAAACGGGATCTTGATGCGCTGCATGCCTGGCGCATCCCATAAGGTCTCCCGTCCCTTCGTCAGCTCCCTGGACTTGAAAGACAAGGTGCGCTGGGCGGTACCATCATGGCGTTGGCCGTTGTCATAACGCTGGCCATACACACCTCGGCGCAAGCGCGTCTCGGCAAACAGCTTGTCTTCGACCTTGCCTTGGCGCTTAAGGTCCATCTGGGTCTCGTAGATGTCGATCTCCCGGGCAAGCTCGGGCGGCATCTGCTCTGCGAGGCGTGCTTTCCAACTCGTCATGGCGATATCTAGTTTACTCTTGACGAACTACAGTGTGCAGGCGATCCAACTTAACCAATGTACGCGTTGCGATCTTTGCGAAGGGGGAGCGACCCTTATTGCGAAGTAACGCGCAACGTACAGTGGCTTCTTATCTTTACTGCATAAAAAAGATAGCACCTTTGCCTTATTCATAAAATAACTAAATATATCTAAAGCTATAACTTCAGGTTATTAACCCCTCCAGGGTTTCTCGGCCTGTATGAAGCGTCAAAATGTGCCGTGCGCGAGGCGGGGCGGATAGGATCATGAGCCCTCGCCAGAGCCGAGCGGCGTCAATCTGATTCTTCGGAAGGCTTGAACTGCGCGGCGAGTTCCTGCTGGGTCTTTGGCAGCACCGGATCATAGTGACTGAATTCGATGGAATAGGAGCCCGCTCCACCGGTGATCGATTTGAGCTGGGACTGATAGCTGTCCAGTTCACTCAACGGCACTTGACCTGCGATGGACGTCATTCCGCCCGACAATGCACTGGTGCTGCTGATGCGTCCACGTTTTCCGGACAGATCGGCGGTGATATCGCCTATCGTGCCGCTCGGGGCTGAGATCTGTATATTGACAATAGGCTCCAGAACAACCGACCGCGCCTTACGAACGGCGTCTAGAAAAGCCTTCTTTCCCGCCGTCACAAATGCAATTTCCTTGGAGTCCACCGGGTGGTATTTTCCGTAGTAGACAATTACCTTAATGTCCTGCATGGGATAACCTGCGATGGCACCCTCATCAATCACCTGATGTATGCCCTTATTTATCGCCGGGATAAACTGTTTAGGAATCACCCCACCGACGATCTTATTGACAAATTCATAACCGCCGCCGCGTTGCATCGGTTCTACCTTCAAAAAGACTTCGCCAAACTGGCCGGCGCCACCGGTTTGCTTCTTGTGCCTGTGATGGCCTTCCGCACCAGCGGTGATCGTCTCCCGATAAGGGATCTTCGGCGGCCGGGTTTGCACTTCGACGTTGTAACGATCCTTCAGCCTTTCGAGGATCATGCGAAGATGCAGCTCACCTAGCCCCCTGATCACTGTTTCGTTGAGTGACGCGTTATGTTCCACATGGAAACTTGGATCTTCTGTTTCCAGCTTCTGAAGCCCATCCGAGATCTTCTGTTCGTCACCCCGACGCTTCGCTTCGATAGCGAGTCCGTGCATCGGCTCCGGAAGTGTTATAGAACTCACGTGAATATGATCCTCATCATGGGAATCGTGCAAAACTGCATCGAAATAGATTTCTTCTATCTTTGCAACGGCACAGAGATCGCCCGGAATACCCTTATCGATTTCAATGTGTTCCTTACCCTGAAGTTTTAATAGGTGCCCGACCTTGAAGGGTTTGCGACCGCTGCCAATGAAGAGTTGGCTTTCTTTTATTACGGTTCCCTGATGAATTCGGAACGCGCCTAAGCGGCCCACAAATGGATCAATACTGACTTTGAACACGTGGGCGAGGGCATGCTGCTTAGCATCAGGTTTAAAATGGACTTTTTCAGCATCATCGCCCTCACCTTTCAAGAAAAGCGGCGGATTTCCTTCCAGGGGATTCGGCATGAGCCGTGTAATTACATCCAGTAGTTCACCGATCCCAGCACCCGTCTGGGCGGAAACTAGACAGATGGGTACAAGATGTCCCTCACGCAGTGCCTTTTCGAAAGGATCGTGTAATTGCTCAGGAGTAAGCTCTTCCCCCTGTTCTAGATACAACTCCATTAATTGCTCATCCATCTCGACAACTTGATCGACGATCTGCGTGTGTGCTTCTTCAACTGAAGAAAAGTCGGTGGTATCGCCGGAGTTCTGGAAAAAACAGTCGGCGACGGACTTACCGCCATCAACGGGCAAGTTAATCGGCAAGCATTCACTTCCGAAGGTGGCCTTGATTTGGTCGAGCAGGCTTCGGAGATCAACATCCTCCACATCGATCTTGTTAATGATGATAAGCCGATCGAGGTAACGATCTTTGGCCCACTCCATCATCCGCTGGGCCACCATTTCGATCCCCGACTGGGCACTGATGACGACCGCAGCAGTCTCAACAGCAGGAAGCACAGCCAACGCTCGACCGATAAAGTCGGGATATCCGGGTGTGTCAACAAGATTGATATGCCGCCCCTGATAATCGAGGCTGGCGATGGCGCTGTCTAGCGAATGTTGATGCGCCTTTTCTTGAGGGTCGAAGTCCAGGACCGTGTTGCCCCGTTCAACTGACCCCATCGTCTTAATAACACCCGCTTTTTGTAGTAAGGCTTCGGCAAGGGTCGTCTTTCCCGAACCGCCGTGCCCAACAAGGGCGATGTTGCGGATGTCTTGTGTGGTGTACTTAGGCATGGGCCGATCCCTCCTTCTTTTCGTTCTTGCCTCAGCATCCAAACTGAACTCGATAGCTTGAGTATACGGAGGGAAGGCGACGGCGCAAGCCGTGGCTTGGAGTGACGAAAACGCCCCATGGCCGCCGGGTCGGCGTGTCGGATTACTCAGACGCAGGAAAAAAATGGTGTCGAGGGGGTCATGGGCGCCGGGACCCATCAGGGTGGTGTCTACCACCCACGCTATCGGGTAGAAGACTCCAGAACGAAATGCCTCCCCGACAGACGGAAGGCTCGCCTATCCCTTGGCCTCTATCCCCGGGCATCGACGACATGGGCATAGGGCGCCCCAGTCCAAGGCCACCCTGGAACCGTGTGTCCGGCTCAGATGAATTGATAGCGTGCGAGCAGCACGCGTCCTTTTCGGGTTAGATAGCCGTCAGGGTCAACGAAACCGAGCGCCATGGCCTGGGAATAGACAGTCCGAGGCGCGTTCTTCGGGAGGTAGACCATGCCGTCACCATAACGGTGTTGCAGTATCTGGGCGATCTGGACCTCCGTTGACTCGATTCTTTCAGTTGCCACTACGGCACTCATCTTCTCTCCTCCGCAATCCCCTCTCAAGGGCCAATCCGGCTATGTGAATCGCTATAATTCAATATGTTATATAGTTCTTTTTATATAGATTATATTATGTGATTTGTCAAATAAATTACTTAACTATCTAATTTATATGATTTTATATAGATAGGCCGCGTTCAGCGCCTCGGATCCCCTTGCCACTGGCGACGGTCGCCCGTTTGCATGCCCTTTCAGCGAAGAGAAAACAACGGCGCCCGCCAGCCGGGCGTGCCATGCGCTCGCGGCGATAGGGCGAGTAGGACTTAGGAGAAGTGGGGCCTTGCCAGATAGTCGTGGCTTCGCATCTCTCCGAGACGACTTACGGTACGGCTAAATTGCGGGGACAACTTGCCGTCACGATAAAGGGCAGTCGGGGGCGCTTCTGCCGAGATAATCAACTTCACATTCCGATCATAGAATTCATCCACCAGATTAATGAGGCGCCTGACCTTGTCATTATCGGCATCATCCATGGACGGAATATTGGCAATCACCACGGTGTGATAGCAACGGGCAATTTCAATGTAATCCGCGACACTCCGTGGCCACCACAGAGTTAGTCAAACTCAAACCAGGCCACACCGTCAGCACAACGCACCGTTGGCATCGGCCGCCCGTTGATCTCGAGCACGACGCCGGCTATCCCCGCATGCGGTGAGATATTGGTGAAACAATCGGCGAGACTCTGTGTTGCTGCATTGTCCAACGGGTAATGATAGATATCCCCCTTCTCCAGGATACGAAGCCGATAGTCAACTCCACCATCCACCATCACGACCGCTGTTTGCGTTTTTATGAGATCAATCGCCGGCAAAAAACGCTCCTGTTGCAGGCCCTCCCAGTAGAGTCTATCCGGCGGCTCATTTGAGGTTACCACTAAGGTTACACCACCATCGAACAGTGCCTTTAACAAGCCGCTGAGCAACATCGCATCCGTAATATCCGAGACGTGGAATTCATCGAGACAGATTACCCGCGCGCGCCGCACCAGGTCCTGAGCAACCACCTCAAGTGGATCCTCAACGGCATTGATGTTTTTGAGGTCACAGTGCACCCGCTGCATGAAACGGTAAAAATGAATGCGCTTTTTGTCTTTAAATGGCGGGCAGTCGTGCAGGGCATCCATGAGGTATGTCTTGCCCGTACCCACACCACCCCAGAGATACAAGCCCTTGACCGTGGCTTTATTCGCAGGACGTATCAGTTTCTTCAGCGAAGCAAAGACACCGGCCCGCACTTAACCGATGTTAATAAGGTCATCATACAGGCGTTGGGTATGCGAGACGGCACACTCCTGGGCGGGATCACGGCAAAACCCTTCCCGCCCAAGATCCGCTTTATATCTTTCCATCGGTACCATATTTTTTTTGTCGTTGTACGCTTGGGCTCCTACGCAAACCGATCATTGGGACCCTCTTAGTATCACAAGGCGACATAAAAAATAGTATCATGGCCCCATCGTTATCAATTCAAGATTGAAGACGTACATAAAGAAGAGCGTCGTCCTAAATCATGCCGCGCAGACTACATTTATCATTTCTTGACTACCACAGCGGCAAGTATTTTTATCTTCTGCTGTTACTCCTTATATGGCTTATTGGCTACCCACTTGTCGCCAATTTCCCCATTGCCCGGATTGCCTTTAGTGTCTTACTTACACTCACATTGCTTGCGAGTGTCTATGCCGTCAGCCAAAAAGGCCACGTCGTCCGCACCGGGCTGGTATTGGCGATCCTAACGTTTATTTTTGAGTGGTCCGCTTTTAAGTTTCAATTTTGGTGGCTTGAGTTTGCTACAGTAGTGTTGTTCTTTCTTTTCTCTGCCTACATCACGGGGATGATCGTGCTCCATGTCGTCAGACAACGTCGCGTGACCATGGATGAGATCTTCGCTGCCATCAGTGCCTATCTGATGATCGGGATGACGGGGGCACTGTTATTTGTCCTCATCGACCAGGTGGTTCCTGGATCGCTGTCCGTCTCTTCGAGTCTGGGCGCTGGAGGCCCTGAGGTGATGACTTTTCGACGAGTTGATTTTCCGACTTACCTGTACTACGGCTTTGTCACGTTGACCACCTTAGGGTACGGCGATATCAATCCCGTTTCTGCCCCAGCCCGAGTATTTTCTTATCTGCTCGCCGTGACCGGCCAGATTTATCTTACTGTGCTGATCGCCTGGCTCGTGGGCCTGTACATCTCGCAATCGCGAAAGGAATAGACCCACCATTCATACCCCTGGGCACTTCCGCGATCAAGGCCGCTCCCCTAACGCCCCAAAGAAGGGCTTGTGCATGAGACACACTGAATGATCCTGCGGGTGAGCAGATGTTGATTGGCGTCGCGATCCTGTTGCTACTCGGCCTTGTCTTCGGCCCGCAACTCTGGGCAAGACACACACTCAAAAAATACAGCGGCCCCAGAGACGACTTCCCTGGCACGGGCGGCGAGCTTGCCCATCACCTCCTGAATCGCTTCGATATGCCGGAAATCAAGGTGGAAGAAACACCATCCGGCGATCACTACGACCCCGGGGACAAAGCCGTCCGGCTTACAGGGCCCATTTTTAGTGGCAAGACGCTGACCGCTGTGGTGGTCGCCGCCCACGAAGTGGGGCACGCCATTCAGGACCAGACAGGCTACCGGCCACTGTCCATGCGTTCGCGGCTGGTTCGAGTAGCGGCCAGGGCAGAGAAACTGGGCGCCATGCTGATGGTCGCGCTACCGTTCATCGCCATACTCGCCCGCATCCCTGCCGTCGGCGCCCTGATCCTGCTTGCGGGGCTTGCGAGTCTCGGCATTCCGGTGCTGATCCATCTCGTTACCCTGCCGGTGGAGTGGGACGCGAGCTTTCGGCGGGCGCTGCCCGTGTTGGAGGCCGGCCAATATATCAGCGAATCGGATCTGCCCGCTGCACGCCGGATCCTTACAGCCTGTGCACTCACCTATCTTGCTGCCTCCCTGGCAAGCTTGCTTAACTTTTACACCTGGATCCGGATCCTCCGGCGCTAACGCCAAGTCACTAGCGTATTAGAACAGTGCCAGCTGGTTTCCATCCGACACTGGTGGTGTGAATTTCGATACGTCGAGTTTGTGCTCCGACTTGTTGAGTCCAAGACGTTTGCACGCGAGCCGGAAGCGACGGCGAATCAAATCCGCATAGACGCCAGTCCCCCTCATGCGGCTGCCAAATTCGGAATCGTTTTCTTTGCCCCCTCGCATGGCCCTCATCATACTCATCACGTGACCAGCTTTCAGCGGTTCATTTTCCGCTAACCATGCTTGGAAGAGATCTTTCACTTCCCGGGGCAGGCGCAGCAGAACATAACCGGCAAAGCGAACACCAAGTGCCGCACTCACTTCGAGAATGGTTTCAATTTCCTTGTCGTTTAGTACGGGGATCACCGGCGCTACCATGACACCCGTGGGGATCCCCGCATCATGCAGCCTACCTAGGGTCTCAAGCCGGCGCTGTGGAGCCGTGGCACGCGGCTCCATACGCCGCGCTAGGTTACGGTCCAGTGTTGTAACCGACACAAAGACTTCTACAAGTCCGCTTTCCGCCATCGGCCGGAGCAGGTCGATGTCACGTTCAACCAGTGAGGATTTGGTGACAATACTCAAAGGATGACGACATTCCGCCAGCACTTCCATGATCGCCCGCGTGATCTGCCACTTGCGCTCAATGGGTTGATAGGGATCGGTGTTCGTACCGATGGCTATCGGTTTGCATTGGTACCCCGGCTTTGATAGTTCGTGTTTCAGTAGTTGCGCGGCGTCGGGTTTTGCGAACAGCTTGCTCTCAAAATCAAGCCCAGGCGAAAGATCCATATAGGCGTGGGTCGGTCTCGCATAGCAGTAGATGCACCCATGTTCACAACCCCGATATGGGTTAATTGAATAATCAAACGGCACGTCAGGAGACTGGTTGCGCGTTATGATGCTTTTTGGCCGCTCCACCGTGACCGTCGTTTCAAGTGGTGGTGGCTTGGGGTCAGTCTTCTCCCAGCCATCATCGATTGGCTCACGGGAATGAAGGAGGTAACGCGCATTGGGGTTCTTGGCGGCACCCCGACCCCGGCGCTTGACTCGTGCGATGTCCGATATGGTGGCAGTCACGACCATGTCCTCTCAAAAAACTGCACGTTAGATAAGTTTCGCAATTGCTTGGCGCAACTCCACACAACGTGCCCATATGTTCGCAGCGTCATCGGCCTCAGGCTGCAGATGGAGATAGTGCCGGTAGTCCGAGTATGCCGCCTTGAAGCAGTCCATCTTGTCATAGATTTGGCCGCGGTCACGGACTTCTTCCGCTGCGTCCGGAACAATCAAGAGTATGTAGTTAGCCACCGTCAGCACCCGGTTTAAGTTACCATGACTTGCGTAAATGGATTTAAGGTTGCGCAGCATACGCACGAGGATCTCCTTTTTACTGGCGGCGTTAAGCAAGTGCTCTAGATCGACATCGAATGACCTTTCCTCGTCAACCAGCTTGTTGAGTCGCTGTTCCAGATCCGCCTTCCCAAGAGATAATCCGCCAGAGAACGGATCGAGGACGATCTCGCCCGACTCAAGGCGAAGTTTAACCAGAAAATGTCCAGGAAATGACACGCCCACTAGAGGCAACCCCAAACGCTGACCAACCTCCAGATAGATCACGGATAGACTAATCGGGATCCCGAGTTTTCTTTCTATGACGTCATTCAGAAAACTATTTCTGGGGTCAAAGAAATTTTCAAGATTCCCGGCGAATCCCTGCTCTTCGAACAGGTACCTGTTCAGTTCTGCCATCGTCCGGACCAGGGAGTCGTCCTCCCGCAGGTGGGTGCCAACCGCCACGGCCATTTCATCCAGCCGTCGCAAATACAGGTCCATATCCAGCTCGGGGTACGCCATCTTAGCGATTAGGAGTGCCGCCTCGGCTAGATTGATATCCTCGTCTGGGCCGGAGACAACGGACACAAAGCGTTCAATATCTGCTCGCATCATGTCAAACTCAATGTATTCGCCTTCCAAGCTGCCAGTCACCACTTGTTGATCGCACGCGAGTGTCCCTTAGTCTGTCTGTTACCAACACCTCTCTGGAACCCTCGATGTCAACGCCCATCCTATCTGACATCATTCTGCTTGTCCTGTTGCTTATCATGCTGTGGGTCGCCTTTCGCCCACTACGCTCGGCCTTCGAACATGATGCGTTGGTGCGCCTCGAGGCGCGATTGGACGAGCAATCGAAGCATATCCATAGGCTTGAACAGCGCCTCAGTGAGGTTCAGACGCAACAGGCCAATGCATCGGCCACATTACGCGAACAGCTTGTGGAGCGTTTCGAGATCCTGAAGAACGCAGTCTCTGAAAACCTCGCTGATGATCGCACGCAGGTCGTCCGCTCATTAGGAGAGCTCCGCGAGCAGTTGCAAAGCTTATTATCCGACCATCGGACCCGGTTTGAGCAGCGCCGGGGTGAAGCCATCAAGGCATCGCAGGATAGTCTGCAGGCAGGAATGACCACCGTGCAAAAGTAGGTTGCCGATGCGCTCTTGGGCAATGCTGAAGAACTCGGTAAGCGCGTGCAAGGCCTGACCCAGAGCACAGATAAACGACTTCAGCAAATCAGTGGCGAGGTTGAACGTCGCCTGACCGAAGGATTCGAGAAGACCACCGCGACCTTTGCGGACATCTTGAAACGCCGTGCACTTATTGTCGAGGCACAGAAAAAAATTACAGAACTCTCAACGAATGTAGTTAGCGTGCAGGAGGTCCCTTGCAGACAAGCGCTCCCGCGGGGCCTATGGTGAGGTGCACCTTAGCGCCCTTATCCGCAATGTCATGCCCCAAGCGAGCTTTGCCATCCAATATACCCTACCCAATGACAAGGTTGTGGATTGCATTCTGTTTTTACCGGACCCAACCGGGACTGTGGCCATCGACGCCAAATTTCCATTAGAGTCCTACCAGCGAATGACAGACATTGCGCTTGCAGAGTCCGATCGGAAGGACGCCGAGCGCCAGTTTAAACAAGATGTCCGTAAGCACATTCAGGACATCGCCGGCACTACCTCCGACGGCGCCGTGATGTTTATCCCGGCGGAGGCGGTTTTCGCGGAGATACAGGCCCATCACCCGGATCTTGTTGAGGAAGCGAACTCTTTGCGGGTTTGGATGGGCTCACCAACTACACTCTGGGCCATTCTCAACACGGCCCGCGCAGTGCTGAAGGACGCCGCCACCCGGGAGCAGGTAGATATCATACAGGAACACCTCGGCTATCTTGGCAAGGACTTCGAACGGTTTCAGAAACGGATGGATACCCTTTCCAGGCATATAGAACAAGCACATAACGACGTTAAGGCCGTACATAAATCGGCCGAAAGATCAGCTCACGCTTTGCAAAGATGGAACGGGTAGAACTGGCAGATGCAAAGCAACCGGTACTACCGATGGATAAAAGCGACGATCTAAGGTAATATTGCAATGCAGCAAATTAATTTGTGATTTAGATCAAAAATCTAGCAAATCATTTTGACTATACTTTCACGAAATTCTACCGGCTAAAGACGAATCGCAAATGGCTAAATTGCAGGGATTGATCCTCGATGTCGACGGCACATTAGCCGATACGGAAGAGGTTCACCGTCTCGCCTTCAATGCCGCCTTCAGCGACTTCAGCCTCAATTGGGAGTGGTCGCGCAAACTGTATGCAGACTTGCTATCCGTGTCAGGTGGCAGAGAACGGATCCAGTTCTATGCGGAAAGCCGCGGGACCGAACTGGAATGCACGGATGAACCTCAGGACTTCGCTGCCAAGATTCACCGAAGGAAAACGGTGCATTATCAACGTATGTTACGGGCCGCAAAGCTGCGCCTTCGCCCAGGCGTTGAACGGCTACTCAACGAGGCGCGCGCTAAAGGGATCCAACTCGGTATCGCGACCAGCTCATTGCGCGCAAATGTCGAAACCCTATTGGAAAACGTCCTGGGAGAGGAGGCGCTCACCTGGTTTGACGTGATTGCGACATGTGACGTAATCGCGGAAAAGAAGCCATCACCAGCGGTATATCTATACACACTAACCGAGCTTGGACTCGACGCGGATGCTTGCATGGCGATCGAAGACACCCGAAATGGGAATCTTGCGGCGCTAAGCGCGGGTATGAAGACAGTTATCACCACCCATCCATTAACCCGCCACCAAGATTTCAGCGGCGCAAGTCTCGTGCTCGACCACCTCGGGGAACCCGACAGGCCGTTTACAGCCATCGCGGGCTATGCGCACGGTGCACATTGTGTCAACGTTACTTTGCTACGTACGCTGCACGCACAAGAAGCCCGTCCCATGAAAGAAGACGCGTGGGGATCGCTTACCGCCTCGGCTGGGCAATAGCGCACGCCCTCGTTTGTTATTCCGGCTCTTTCTTAAAGCCTGTTTTAACCTAGCCTTAAAGTCGCGACGCTGCAAGCCAGAGCATACGCTTGTGCACAGGCGTGCGTCAGTAGCCCGCCTAGTGGTGGCGATGGTGAAGACTATGGCCACGGTAACCAAAGTGATAGGGGTACGCATACGGGTACGGATAAGCGTACGGGTAAGGGTAGTAGTACGGATCATAATAGCCGTAGGGATAGGGACCGTAGGGCGCGTATCCCGGGTAGTATGAATATTCGGGCCAGAGATAAAAGCTCTCCGATTGCACGAGCGGATAGGTGTAGACATGTTCACCAATGGGGCGTGTGATCATAGTATCTAAAACGCCGTAGACGGTAACACTTCGGTCCTGCGTGTAGATCACTGGATCGAGAAATCCCTCGATCCGCACAAGAAAGCGGCCCAGCGAGTCATCGGTAGCATACGGCCTGCCTTCGCTGTCTAGTTTGCGTGCCACCACTTCCACGTCGGTTTCAGTCTCCCTGTTTTCAACCGAGGCAATCGTCCCGCCCCAGCGTACGTAGCGACCTTTGAATTCCTGTAAATTATTTCGCACAGCGGCGACCGTGGGATTGTCGGGTGGAGACTCACGTATCTCAATAGGAACTTGGCTTGCACATCCCCCAAACCAGAGTGCTGTAATGACGATTACCGTGGGTCGCTTCATGGCCGTCCTTGCATTGTAGGCCTTGCCCGATCGATTTGACTAGCATGTGGTCCTAGCGTTCTTGGGGCTTGCCCGCTACCAGCAACCAATCGGTTCTCGCACCGATATCAGCATGCGCATCCCCTGTGAAACCCTTGTAGAATTGAACCATGACCCTCACAGAGCTCCGCTATATCGTTGCTGTTGCCCGCGAACGCCACTTTGGCCGCGCCGCGGAGGCTTGTTTTGTCAGTCAACCGACGCTCAGCGTCGCCGTCCGTAAGCTTGAAGATGAATTGGACGTGGTCCTCTTCGAACGCCGGAAAAACGAAGTCAGCATCACACCAATAGGCGAACGTATTGTCGAGCAAGCTCAGCAAGTACTCGAAGAAGCAGAGACGATCAAGCAGGTCGCTCAGGAGGGCAAGGACCAGTTAAAGGGTCCGGTGCGCCTCGGTGTGATCTACACCATTGGTCCTTACCTATTACCACACCTGATCCCTTTGCTGAATCGGCGTGCTCCTGATATGACACTGGTTATCGAAGAGAGCTTCACAGCCAACTTGCGGGAGGCTTTGAGACGTGGCGAGCTTGATATGATCATTGTGTCTCTTCCCTTTGAGGCGCCCGGTATCGTTATGCAGCCGCTTTATGATGAGCCGTTCGTCTTGGCCCTGCCTTCGGGGCACCCATGGGGCAAGACGAAAGCGATCAACGCAGAACAGCTCGCGGATGAGACACTGTTACTTTTAAGCGCCGGCAACTGTTTCCGCGATCAGGTCATCGACGTCTGTCCAGCATGCGCTCATGCGGGCGCACTGGATAGTCCTATCCAGAAAACGCTTGAAGGGAGCTCGATCGAGACGATACGCCAAATGGTCGCATCCGGTGCAGGAATCACGGTGTTACCCTGTACCGCTCAAAGCGACCGAAACGATCTAAAAGACCTGCTAACTATTCGTCCATTCACCGCGCCCGCACCGTATCGGCGCGTGGCGCTCGGTCACCGACGAACCTTTCCACGTCCCCAGGTCGTTGATGTCCTGCGACAAGCTGTAAATGACTGTCCGCTGAAGTGCGTGCGAAAACTGGAAGTAGATTACCCAGAATCGAACTAAAGACGTATTTTGGAACCCGCCAGATATCGGGAAATCCGCTCTGTGTGAAGCCCCGCCCAACGCAAGCAGCTATGCAATCTCTCATCACTGACTATCTGGCAACGATAAACGCGACTGTATTCTCCCTTTGCACACGGAGTAGCAGACTACCCTTCACATTATTCACAGCTGCAAGAAACTCATCAAGATTTTGCACAGGCTTGCGATTTACTGATGTAATGATATCTCCTGCCCGCAGCCCGTTCTGCCACGCGCGACTGCCTCTTTCAACGCCGTAGACCTGCACACCCGTAACATCACCATCGTAAGGAACATCCGATTTCAGATCGCCAAACGTTGCCCCGCCGAGCCTTGGATTCCTCAGCAGCCCTTTGAACACTTCCGTGCCTTTCGCCGACATGACAGTAGAAATCTGAATCGATTTGCCATTTCGTATCAGATTGAATTTTAGCTTTTCCCCTGGTCGAAGCAGGCCGATTTCATTGCGGACATCACTGGAATTCTCGATCGGCTCGTCGTTAACTGCACTGATGATATCGCCCGCCTTCAGGCCTTCCCGTTCCGCAGGCGAACCCGGTGTTACGCCGACTATGACCGCGCCCTTCTGATCCGACAAACCAAACGCATCGGCGAGATCAGCGTCGATATCTTGAAGCGTTACGCCTAAAAACCCGCGCACCACCCGACCATATTCGACAAGCTGCTCCATAATGTCCTGAGCCATGTTGATGGGGATTGCAAATCCAATCCCGATGTTGCTCCCCGTACGGCTGAAGATTGCCGTGTTGATTCCAACCAACTCACCACGAAGATTGACCAACGCGCCTCCCGAATTTCCTGGATTAATCGAGGCATCGGTTTGAATAAAGTCCTCATAACCTTCTATCCCAAGACCACTACGTCCAAGGGCGCTGACAATGCCAGACGTTACGGTTTGCCCAAGTCCAAATGGGTTGCCTATAGCAACCACAAAATCACCGACGCGCAAACGATCCGAATCCGCGACGGGTAAGTCCTTGAGATCCTGCGATGGTATTTTGATCACAGCCACATCGGTCTCGGGATCCGTGCCGACCAGTTCCGCTTTAAACTTGCGGCCGTCGCGCAGCGTCACTGTGATCTCTACCGCGTTTTGAATGACGTGATTGTTCGTTATTACATAACCCCGCTGCGCGTCTACGATGACACCAGACCCCAAGCTCTGCGTCTTACGTTCCGCAGGCTGATCTGGCAGGTTAAAAAACCGTCTGAAAAAGGGGTCATTGAGCAGCGGATTCTCGATGAGAATTCGGCCTTCCGTCGCAATGTTAACGACCGTAGGCGTGACACGTTCTAACATGGGCGCAAGGCTTGGAAGATCCTCGTCGCCCACTTTCGCAGGCAAAACCGCCAAACTACCCCAACTGAAGATCAGGATCCCAAGCAAAACACTTATCGATATGAGAAATCGCACAGTTCTACAAACACCGAACATCACAACATGAATGAAAAGCTAATTCACAATACTTAGCCGAACATTTGAACCTGGCGATGTTAGCTACATTTACAAACAAACACACTCACACGCTGAATGATACTACAGTGACCGAGCGGCGGCTTAAGAAGAACCCCCTCAATTAGGAACAGGCTCGTAAAAAAATATTCTTAAACAACCGCTCACCAATCCGGAAAGTTATGTGCGAGCGTCTTTAAGCGGGTGCGCAATTTTCGTAATTCGTCCAGCAAATCTAGTGCCAAAGCAGCGCCGGCGAGATTGATGCCGAGATCCTGCTGAAGACGCAAAACGGCATTGATTCGGCATAGGCTGTCCGATGTAAACATCCACTCGCTAGGAGATGAGCCTCTCACTTCCAACACACCTTCGTTCACCATCTCGATCACCGTCTCAGCGTTGAGACCTCTCGCCTGGCACAGCTCGCTCAGGGTCAATCTGGATGTTCGTCAAGGACCACTTCGCTTAGAAATATCTGACTTTGCCTTTTGGTTCCCATGTCATTTCCCCAAGTTTGCACGAGGATCAAAAGCCATTTCACGCGCCATCTGTTCATAGAGCGCTTTTTGTGCGTCCGTCTTTGGTTTCGGCGTGATCCCCTGCAATAATACATACTGATCGCCGTTCGGATCACCCGGCAAACCGCGCCCTTTGAGACGCAATTTCTGTGCTGATTGCGAACCCGATGGAATCTTAAGGTCCACCTTGCCCCCCAACGTCAGCACTGGCACAGTTGCACCCAACGCGAGTTCCCACGGAGCTACGGGAAGATTCAAATAAACATCTCGCCCTTCTGCGCGAAATTGCGGGTGCGGCCGAAAAGCCACTTGCAAATAAAGATCGCCTTTTGGTGCCCCTCCGATCCCTGCCCCACCCTGGCCAGCTAGCCTGATCTGCTGACCCTCAGTGATGCCACGGGGGATCTTCACCTTGAAGGTGCGCTTCTTACTTACCAGGCGGCCGTGCGCGTCGCGTTCCGGTAACTGCATTGTTACCTGTCGCGTAGCACTGCGGTATGCATCTTCCAAGTCAATGGTAAGCGTTGCGCGACGATCCTCACCACGCATTCGAATGTGCGTGTGCCTCCGTGTAGGGCCCGCTGCCGGTCCCATACCGAACAATGATTCAAAAAACTCGCTGAAGTGGCTGGCATCTGCGTCGCCAAAGCCGCTGCCGCCCTCAGCAAAGTGATACTCCCATCCTGGCGGCGGCGTGAACTCCTGGCCACCTTTCCACTGAGCACCCAACTGATCGTATGCTTGGCGTTTTTCCGGATCCTTGAGTACCTCGTAGGCCTCACCAACTTCCTTAAAGCGTTGTTCAGCGTCCGGTGCCTTGCTGACGTCCGGATGGTATTTACGTGCTAGCTTGCGGTAAGCACGCTTCATTTCATCTTGGGAAGCCGTGCGCGGAACACCCATGATTTCATAGTAATTCTTGTACTTCATCGATCCTCCGCCGAAAAGCAAAAGGCGGGGCTTCGCCCCGCCAAGACATTACGCAAAAATCACTATAACAATTAACTTTGTACGGCAATCCTGCGCGGCTGTACCCGCTCGTGCTTGGGAATGGCGATCTCAAGTACGCCATCCTTGCCTTTGGCCTTAATTCCTTCCGCATCGGCGCTGTCAGGCAGGCTGAATCGACGATAAAATGTGCCACGCGCACGCTCGATGCGCTTGTAGCCTTCCCGTTCCTCCTCCGTCTGAGTCGAGCGCTCGCCTTTCAGCGTCAGCACACCGTCTTCCATAGTAACTTCAATGTCCTTGGGATCAATCCCCGGCACATCGGCGAGAATAACAAAGCGATTGTCCTCTTCCTTGATGTCCACGGCGGGCCTCCATCCACTCGTCACTATGCTAGAGCTATCGCCTTCCTGTAAATCGCCCAAACGCGATTCAAATAACCGATTCACTTCCTTCTGGAACTGGTTCAGCAGATTCCAAGGTTCATAACGTACTAATGCCATCTTTCTGACCCTCCTTTATATATAAGGTAATCTAAGAATTAAGCACCTACTCGATTGGCCTAATAGCCACCTTACCTTATATATGGGGGCATAGATTCCACTTTCAAGGACCTCGCCACAGATACCCTTTCCCAACAGAGGGTACCGGAGGGGCACGGATAGAGCCTCCAATCAGGGCGACTTGTCACGCTTTCGCATCACCCAAATGCTGAAGTAGCTGGCGTAGAAACTGCTCTACCTCTGCTGGACTTGTCAGGTAATAGGCAGCAGCTGTAGCCCTCGGGCGGTCCCAGACTACAATGCCGATGCCGCAATCCGCGACCGCTCGTAAGGCATCTTCATCAGTGACATCGTCGCCGATATACAACATGTGCTCGCAGGCCAGCCCGAGGGATTCCAGCAGCCACAAGACTACCTTTCCCTTATCCCAGTCAACGCGAGGCTGCAACTCAACGACCTTCTTGCCTTCTAATTTTCTCAAGTTGGGATGCGCCGCATGCACCTCCTCCACTGCTTGGGTGACAGCTGGAATATCCTCCGGGGCTGCTAAACGATAGTGTACGGCGACCGAAAAACGCTTGCGTTCAACCATTGTCCCCCTGATCTTAGCAAGCCGCGCGCTGAGGCCCTCTTCCGCGCTGTCGATCATGGGCAACATGGATGCCGCTTGCTCATGGTGGATCCGCTCCCCATCTGGATGCGCAATTTCAAATCCATGATCTGTGGCGTAATTGAGATTATCGAGACCCACACGATCTTTAATGTCGTCCATAGTACGTCCCGTGACGATGGCAATGGGACAGTACTCTGCAAGCGCACGGATCGTCTCACGCATGCTGTCCGAGAGTGCTGCGTCCTCTGGTCGCGCCGCAATCGGCGTCAACGTCCCATCGTAGTCAAGAAAAACGGCAACATGTCCGTCGCTGAGCCGCTTGTAAATGACTGCGAGTGAATCAAGTGCTGAGGGCAATCCCATCACCTGGATCTCTGAGAGCTGTGTCACCACCACGTCGGCCCCGTGCTGTAATAGCACATTGCGCTGCCCGGCCCTGTCAACGCCGATCACCAATCCGAAGCCCCCCTTGCGGCCAGCCTCAACCCCTGATAGCGCATCCTCAATCACCACAGCGCGTGCGGGCTCAACGCCGACACGCCGAGCCGCTTCCAAAAATGTATCAGGGGCTGGTTTGCCTGGAAGACCAAGCTTTGCCGCCTCAAGACCGTTAACCCGCTCCTCGAACAGATCGACGATGCCCGCCGCTTGTAAGATCGCCAAGCAGCTTTTGCTAGAAGAAACCACCACAACCGCGGTACCCTCCTCTCTCAACCTCCGTACCAAGTCAATAGCATCCTGGTAGGTTTGTACGCCTTCCTCATTTAGCGACGCGAGGAACGCCTGGTTCTTTGCATTGCCAAGACCACAGATGGTTTCCTTCATCGGATCGTCCCCGGGATCACCATAGGGGAGTGTGATACCTCTTGATGCAAGAAAACTTTTGACCCCATCGTAGCGGGGCTTTCCATCCACGTATGCTCGGTAATCCGCATCCGCATCAAACGGTTCGGCGTCAGTGCCTTGTCGTCGCTGCAGATAGCTGTCAAATAAGCGCTTCCAGGCAGCCGCATGCAATTCTGCTGTCTTCGTGATAACGCCATCGAGATCGAAGATGACCAGATCGAACGCCTGAGCGGATATCACGGGGCAGAGCGGCGAAGAGGTCTTTCGTTCTGAGGCCATCGACTTTCTACGATATTTCCGTTTTAGTCCCACTGACATATCGCACAATACGTATGGATCCAGTTGATCCAACCCGAAATGCACCTTCGGCTTTTTCTTCACATGAACCAATTAAACCAGCTTCCCTGCTACGGTGCATTGATCTAGATCAAGCATGCCGTTTGGGAACGATTGGGCCGTAAGAGCCGAGGTACATTCTAACTTCTCAGGCCTACCCGCAGCTCGCAAAGCCCCTGAGCTCTTCCATTCGACAGGCTTTACGGGAGAAACCAAGGACGGCCTTAGACTGCGAGCGCGTAATAAGCTTCACGCAGGAACCAGACCTTTAGCTGGGCCGCTAGCGCTTGCTTCTGCCGGCGACCGGCCCGCCGATTAAAAAAAGCTGATATCGTGGCACGGCACGCCTCGTGCAACTCGAAGTACGCTTCATCTGTGACGATCGAGGTATGCTTGACCTCATGGATATATATTAGGTGCGTTGTTTTCTCGATTTAGGTTTTTTTACACGATGCTTCAACTGATAGGATTCAGCTCGATCTTGTAATACCTTCGTATACACGTTTAGGTGGCTTTTCGTCATGATCTCTTTTGTGTAATGCTGCTCAACAATATTCCTTCCGGTGTCACCTAGTCTCCGCCTCAATCTTGCGTTATCCAACAATAAGACAATTCGGTTACTCAGTGCTTCAAAGTTTCTGGGCGGTATCACATAGCCCGACAATCCGTCCTGAACCACTTCCGGCATGCCGCCCATTCGCGTGACAATAATGGGTCGTGCCGAAGCAAATGCTTCCAACATCGCTAGACCAAAGGGCTCTGAAGCAGATGAGGGATAGACGACAACATCAGAGACCTTATACATGTCCGGCATTTCTTCCAGTGCAAACACATCGATAAGGACGTTATCTCCAATCCCTAAAGCTCGGATTAACTCAATAAAATAAGCGATATCTTTTTCTTGCGAGACTTCCCAATCAATAATATTTTTTGAACCGGCGAGAACCAGCATGGCATCGGGAAGGTGTTCGAGAACCGTTCGCATTGCCTTAATCGTCACGTCACATCCCTTTGCTAAGCCCATACGAGCTGGGTGAAATACAACTTTCTTGTTTTTCAGTTGAGGATATTTTTGCAACGCTTTAGTCGTTTTCCCTCGCAATGAGTATTTCGAAAGATCAAGGCCATGATAAATCGTTGTTGTCATTGCATCATCAATACCAACGCCAAGGATCTCCATGCGGATATAATGGCTCACCGCAATGATATGTGACCAGTTAACCTCCCGCGTTAAGGTAAGAAAGAGCGCATCATCCCAAACATTATGGGCTGTCAGCAATAATGGAACATTCATCTCTTGGCAAATGTCATCCAAAACTTGGATATGCGGTTCACTAAAGTAATGCATGTTGTGCGTGTGGATAATGTCCGGCGCAAATGCCCTTATGCGCTCGAGATAGAGCCGATTCAGGTCGGACACAAGACCATCAAGGCCGCGTTTAACCAGCCAGTTTAGATCAAAAAGTGGGGTGCGAAAGATTTCGACTCCATGAAAATGATCATGTGCCTTCTCTTCCAAGAACGCTCCTGTGAGCAATGCGACTTGATGCCCCTGTTTAACCAGTTGCGGCAAGAGAATTGACAAGTGTGTCTCGACCCCACCGATGGTGGGCGGGAAACCCCAGTGCATGTGGAAAATCCTTAATTTTCTGCGGCGTGCCATAGGCTAGAAAATATCTTCCACATCCACCCGGGTTTGAGACCGTTTTCTACTGAGTAGACGGTACAATCGACCTAGTTCGAGTTGTTGCTTCCGCCCATAAACCTGTACCGTCACAGTACGTTCATCACCGCGCACCCGATCAGCTTCTCGTCTACATCGGAGCAACACTTGTCTTTTGTCCACCGTGACGTCGAATCTATCGCCATGCCAATAGAGCTTGAACGAGACTGCTTGCCATTGCCTGGGGAGATGCGGATCGAAGCAAAGGATTCCATCGCGCAGAAACACGCCACAAAAACCCATAACGACCGCTTGCCAAGTTCCTCCTAGAGCAGCAGCGTGAACACCGTCCTGTGTGTTGCCATACACATTATTCAAATCTATCGAGGCAGTGATCGCAAGGTAACGGTAGGCCATATCTCGAAGGCCAAGCCGGCTTGCCACACAGGCATGAACGGTCGTACTCAATGAGGACTTGTGAAGGGTACGTTTCTCATAATGCAAGAAGTTCCGTGCCACGGCCTCGTTCTTGAGCATCCCCCGCAGCAGATACAGCAGCATGAGGACATCCGCCTGTTTGACAAATTGCGTTTGGCCGATCCTTTCTAGCCTCACATTTGACGGGAGCTGCGGCAATGAATTGCCGTCGAGATCGGGCATCGGATACTTACGCCTTTTAAAATAACCGTCAAATTGCTCGATCAGGCTGCCGTCCTTGTGATTCGGAATATTGATCCCCTCCTCGATCGCTTGCCACGTTTTCAGCTCCTTTTGTCTGAATTTTAAGCGCTTCGTAAGCGCACGTACCGCTTTTGGATCTGAGCGCTTGAACGTCAAGTATAGCGTGCGGGCCACCCTCAGATTCTCTCGCGCCATCGCATTCGTATAGGCATTGTCGTCGACGTTGTCGTGGAACTCATCGGGACCTATTACATTATTAATACTGTATTTGCGCCGATTACTATCGTACTCGACGCGACTCGCCCAGAAGCGTGCCGTCTCCAAGAGCATTTCCAGACCGTGATCTAACATAAACCGTTTATTATCGGTGGCGTGATAATAATGCGAAATACCATAGGCAATATCGGCAGTGATATGATGCTGTCGCTCCCCCGTATGGATCTCGATAACCCTCCCATCGAAATCCTTGTGCCATGTTGGCGTTACGTCCTCACCCGTGCCGGCCGATTCCCAAGGGAACATGGCACCGGAATAACCCCCCAAAGCCGCCTGGACCCGCGCAGCAGCCAAACCCCCGTAGCGATATAAGAGGAGTTTTTTAGCGAGATCGGGAGCAGTATAGATATAGAATGGCAGCATGAAGATCTCCGTATCCCAGAAAATGTGGCCACGGTATCCTTCACCAGTTAGACAACGCGCTCCTATACTGATGTCATTTTTAGTGTGCTCTGTAGCGGCAATAAGAAGATGATAAATACTGAATCTTAATTTCCGCTGTAACCTGAAGTCCCCCTTTATCTGGATATCTGAGCGCTGCCATATTTTTTCCCATCTTCTACTATGTCGCTTAAACAGTTCATCGAAACCCGCAAGTACGCTTCGATTAAGTGTATCCAAAGCTCTGGAGCGCACCGCAGATTGGGGTACTGTTTGAGATGTAAACAGCGCGAAGTATTTTGTAATAACCACGGTTCTCCCGGCTCCTACTTTTAAAGTAAAGATCGGCCTTAGCTGATGTCGTAGACGACCGTTGTGGTACACCGTGAGATGAGAAGCGTAGCCAAGTAGTACCTCTTTTTCAAAAGTCTTCATGCATAAATAGTTCGTGTTGTCGACCGTCGTGTACTCATGAATATGAAAGTGCCGCTTCGCCCCTTCTGTAACCAGTCCCATGTTAGTGACAGACGTGTCGATTCCGCTCCGCACTGTAAATACGGTGCTCGAGTTAAGGGGGGTTAGCTCCACTCGCATTACAGCAACATGTGGATTAAACATAGAGATAAATCTCAGAGATTTATATTGGACCTTGTTCCTCTCCCTTGTCGTCTGATACAAAGTGTTCCGGAATATGGCCCCATGTCTCATGTCAAGTGCGCGGCTGTGATCGAGCACCTCCATGGCAGATACGTCCAACTTTTCGCCCCCGATGGCCACCTGCAGCAAAAACGGGTTAGGGGCGTTGATGAGCTCTGTAACGTGAGCACCCGTATTGTCATAGAGCCCCGCGAAAAAGGTTCCTGCTCGCGAGTCGCGCGGGAGTTCCTCCAACACACCGCGGCTACCCAAATAACCATTGCCGAGCGTAAACTGGGACTCCTCGACGCCCTGTTGTGTGGGATCCCAACCGGATATGGCGATATGCCACTCCGACGTTGAGAGATAGCTCTCAAGAGGTTGGCGCATAGGCGTTCACACGTTCTAGTACTTTATTACAGTTTCTCTCGTTCAAATCAGTTGCACCGAGTTGACTGTTGACTAAGCTTGTCTATTCCGTACCGTCACGATGACCGGAAACCAGGGCCATAGGCGTATGCTTTGAAATAAGTGGAGTCCCCCTCGCGCAAGTATGTGCCCCCGTCAAGCCCACCGCTGATAGGGCCCGCCGCCGATTTTTAGATGTTATAGCCAAGAGCCAAGAAAAACCACATGGTCTAATCCAACCGGATAACCAGAATTCGCCTATACGCGGTGCATCCATCGGCATAGATTTGCAAAACTGCCCTATTGGGGAGCGGACCTTTAGTGCCACAAATTGGTCCTAAAGATCTTAGTTTATTCGCACACCGCTGCTTCGCACTTATGGCAATGATGTCCAAAAAGATCACTGAGCTGCCGACCATGCGGAATTGTGAGCACGTGTTTGCCGATCGGGATGATGCAGGCCGGGTGCTTGCCGAGATGCTCGAATCAGACATCGAGCGCGACGCGCTTGTGCTCGGGATCCCCGCAGGGGGCGTCCCCGTGGCAGCCGCTATTGCACGACAACTCAACCTTCCCCTAGATGTTGCAGTGGTCAGCAAGATCACACTGCCCTGGAACACCGAGGCCGGGTACGGCGCAGTAGCGTTTGACGGCACCGTGCGCCTGAATGACGAACTGGTCCTGCGACAGGGCCTGGACGCACAGCTGGTCGAGGAAGGCATTGAGACGACCAAGCGGAAGGTTATACGCCGCGTGAAAAAACTCAGAGGCGATCGAATGTTTTCGGAGGTGGCTGGCCGACCGTTGATTCTGGTCGATGATGGCCTTGCCTCGGGATTTACCTTGCGAGTCGCCGTCGAGGCCCTGCAAAAACAAGGCGCCAATCGCATTCACGTGGCGGTGCCCACGGGCCATGCTGATTCAGTTCGAGAAATTAGCCAATTGGTTGAGGCGATCTACTGCGCCAATATTCGCGAAGGATGGAGCTTTGCTGTAGCAGATGCTTACCAACGGTGGGTTGATATCGAGGAAGATGACATCATCGACCTGCTTAAAGCCACGCCGGCCGATTCCTAAAGGCGCTCTCCAAGACAATCAGCGCCGCAACTTAACCCTTGATACAGACCAAAGGCCTGACCTCAGCCACTTTGCGCGCAAGGCCGGCCCAGCTTGCTGCTTCAACAACCGCGTTGACGTCCTTGTAGGCGCCCGGTGCCTCCTCGGCGATGCCACGCTGAGAAGGACTTCGAACAATGATCCCTCGTTCGGCCAATTCATCAGTGACTTGGCGGCCCCGCCATGTTTTTCGTGCCTGTCGCCGGCTCATGCTGCGCCCGGCGCCGTGACATGCAGATGCGAACGATAGCGCCTCACTCTCCCTATTCCCGGCAAGGATATGGGACGCAGTCCCCATGGTGCCCCCGATCAGCACAGGTTGCCCCACTTCCCGGTACTCCTTCGGTAACTCAGGGTGCTCAGGACCGAAGGCACGGGTGGCACCCTTGCGGTGCACAAACAGCCTTCGGTGTTGTCCATCGACGATATGGTCCTCCAACTTACAGATGTTATGGGAGACATCGTAGATGAGTTCCAGTTTGGCAGCGGGCAGCACCTCTGAGAACACATCCCGGGTCAGATGGGTGATGATCTGCCGGTTCGCAAGGGCACAGTTGATCGCTGCACGCATTGCACCTAAGTAGCTATGCCCAACATCCGACTTGATGGGGGCGCAGGCTAGTTCACGATCAGGCAGCTTGATCCCATACTCGCCCGCGGTTAGCACCATGCTTTTCAGGAACTCGGTTCCTATCTGGTGGCCTAAGCCTCTCGAGCCGCAGTGGATGCTCACTAGGACATCGCCTTCTTCTATGCCAAATGCGGCTGCCGCTTCCGCATCGTATACTCGGTGAACCTCCTGCACCTCAAGATAATGGTTACCCGACCCGAGGGTTCCCATCTCATTGCACTGCCTCTTCTTTGCGCGATGTGAGACTTCACTCGGCAGTGCTCCGCGCGCACACCCGTGTTCCTCAATCCGCTCCAGATCTTTCCGCTCACCAAATCCATGTTCCACCGCCCACTGTGCACCGCCGTAGAGCATTGCGTCCATTCCCGCTTCGTCCAGGTGTATTTTCCCCGTACTGCCGACACCCACCGGGATCTGGCTGTATAAAGCATCTGCTAGTTGCTTCTTGTGAGGCTCAATATATTCTCGCCTTAAGCCCGTACGCAGGGTTCGAACGCCGCAGGAGATGTCAAAACCCACACCCCCGGCAGAGACGATCCCACCCTCCTCTGCATCGAACGCTGCAACCCCTCCAATGGGGAACCCGTATCCCCAATGTGCGTCCGGCATGACATAACACGCGCCCGTAATCCCGGGCAAGGTCGCGACGTTTTTCGCCTGCTCGTAGACCTTATCGTCCATAGCACAGATCAGCTCGTCATCGGCATAAATGACCACGGGGACACGCATGGCATCATGCGGTTCAATACGCCATGCGTATTCGGAAACCTGTTGAAGTCGACTAGTGTCCACAGCAAGCCCTTGCCTCAGACATCAATGACACACTGAGCAATCCACGTGCCGTTCCCCTGCTGGGCAACGCGCAACGCCGTATAGGTTGCACCCTTCGTTTCCACCGCGGGCTGATGACGCTCGCGATCCACGCTTTCTCCCCATGCCGTAGCACTCAGGGTAAACCCTGTAATCTGGACGTCATAGCGGTTGAAAAGCAAGCTGCGCGTCGCCATTTCGTAGATAAGCGCATTCAGCCAATCCACCAATAAGATCTCATGGTCGGGTGCCTCACACTGGATATGCACCTCTTCAAGAGGGTGAACGTTTTCCGGATCGCAGATAACTGCGGTCAACGCAACAGCGGCCTGCTCAAAGGCCGCTTCTAACGTCGCGCCATGTCCTCGAATGCCTATATCAGCGACGTGGGAGAAATGTTCCCACCAGGCCGAATTGTCCGATCTTGCAACGCTAGCCATCGGCTTTTCCGCATATTTATCTTGCTAATGGCAATACCTAATCCAGCTATTAGAACAGATCGCTGACTGTGTATGCACTAAAGTGACACGGACTTCCTGTTAACTTTCCATCAGATGTTTGCGAATAACTGCCTCATCAGACCGGACAAGGTTTTTGCGCCTCAAATCCAATAAGCAGCTTCAGTCATTACCTTAGCAGAGAGCGTCATCAACCGTTTGACCGGTTCAGGTAAGGGGGCCGCGCCAGATTCAATGGCTACGGTGGCATGATGCGCTTCGTCTTCCTTCATCTGCCGCACAATAGCCCGACTCTTCATGTCCGAATGTGGCAGGTTAGCGAGATGCCCATCAAGATGGCGAACTACCTGGCGTTCAGTCTCCGCCACAAAACCAAGGCTCCATTGATCGCCAAATAGCCCGGCCAACGCCCCGATCGAAAAAGAACCCACATACCATATGGGGTTCAAATAGCTTGTGTGCCCACTGAGCTCATGAATGCGCCGTTCACACCACATGAGATGGTCATTTTCTTCAAGTGCGGACTGGTGCATCGTCTCGCGCACAACCGGATCCCGTGCTGTCATCCCCTGGCCTTGGTAAAGCGCCTGGGCAGCGACCTCGCCAGCATGATTTACCCGCATGAACCCCTCGGCGCGCCGCCGGTCCGCTTCGCTCTGTATCACGTCGTCAAGGCCCTCCGCAGGATACGCTCGCCCCGTAGCCACAGGGCTTCGGAACACAGTACGCACACACCGATCAACATTGACGATGAATGTGTCAATGGCAGAGAGCTTCCGATAAACCATTATTTAACCTTTCCAGCAAATGCACCTACCTTATATATAAGGAATAAGGTCGTTGGGTGGCTCTCCAGCATACAAGATGGCTTGTCCCTTGTAATGCCTTGTCTGTAAACTCCCAAGCACGCGATGAGCTGCGAGCTTTCTAGCGCCCTGGAGTCATCGGATGCCCAAACCATACTACCGCCACCACATCTTTTTCTGCATCAACCAGCGAGATGGCGGCGAGGCATGCTGCCACAATTTCGATTCATTCGCCATGCGACAATACGCCAAGCAGCGCGTCAAGGAACTCGGTATCGCGGGGCCTGGAGGCGTACGCGTGAACACCGCCGGATGCCTGGACCGTTGCGCCGAAGGGCCTGTCGTGGTGATCTACCCCGAAGGTGTCTGGTACACCTGGTTGAACCAAGAGGATGTCGATGAAATCATCGAGGAGCACCTCGTGAATGGCCGTATCGTGGAACGCCTGAGGATATGACACAGCGCGTACTCGGGCTTAGGGACTCAATCATGCGGCCATCCAAGGTGCGGATCTTCATTGACAGCCCAAGGGGTAGACCGTAGTATTCCCGTTCTTTTGGCGGCCATCGTTGTCTCACACTACCATGAAGACCTTCAGTGCGAAGCCAGCGGAAGTAACACGTGACTGGTACGTGGTCGATGCGACCGGCAAGATACTCGGGCGGCTTGCAAGCGAGATTGCGAGACGCTTGCGCGGCAAGCACAAACCCGAATTTACCCCGCACGTTGACACCGGGGACTACATCGTCGTGATCAACGCCGGTAAAGTCCGGGTCACCGGTAACAAGGCCACCGACAAAATGTACTACACACACTCCGGCTATCCGGGTGGGCTCAAGGCAATCAACTTTGAGCGCCTCATGGCAAAGACACCTGAGCGTGTTATTGAAAGGGCCGTGAAGGGTATGTTGCCCAAGGGGCCACTTGGGCGCGACATGTATCGCAAGCTCAAAGTCTACGCCGGACCGGATCACAAACACGCTGCCCAGCAGCCCAAAGCGTTGGAAATCGGGTAATGGCTGACGAGACCTATCAAAGCACCGGACGCCGCAAGAGTTCTGCATCCCGCGTGTTTCTAAAGCGCGGAACGGGCCAGATCATCATCAACAACCGTAACCTGGATGACTATTTCGGTCGCAAGACAGGCCCGATGATCGTGCGCCAGCCGCTGGAATCCACCGGCATGATGAATCAGTTCGACATAAATGCAACGGTTCGCGGTGGCGGCACATCCGGCCAGGCGGGCGCTATTCGCCACGGCATCACACGGGCTCTGATTGCCTACGATGAAACCCTGCGCAAGCCGCTACGCAAAGCGGGCTTCGTCACCCGCGATGCCCGCGAGGTAGAACGCAAAAAAGTTGGCTTGCATAAGGCCCGCAAGCGTCCACAGTACTCAAAGCGCTAATCGTATCTCACGCCGCTACACTGGGGGATCGTCTAGCGGTAGGACAACGGACTCTGACTCCGTGAACCCAGGTTCGAATCCTGGTCCCCCAGCCACATATATTCAATAGGTTACATTCTACGACACTCCCTCGCTAGCCCGATTCCCCTCAACTGTTGGCTGTACTGTTGGCAGTTATTTTTTGTCTATGCCCATAAATATATTATTTCCCGAGCACCCCCCTATTAATCCACCGCCTGAATACAAATGTAGGACCCCTTTTATCCCGCCAATAAGGAGTCTCTTTTTGTGAAGCGGTCGGGAAGCATCAACATCAGAAGTCGGAGTCCCAAATCCGATTTACCCCCACCCTTTTTTGGCCACATTAAGGAGTCTCTATTTGCCCGTGGCTAGGCACGCCCTTGCGCGGGGTAGCGGATCGCATTCCCGAAAACGGGGCCAGTGGAGTAGAAACGGGACTCGTAACGGCCCACAGCCCGCCACGGCAAAATAAGTCCCGGCGGCGGCTCAGCGCCAGACGACGGGCTTGTTTGGGCCGGTAACCCTTCAGGCCGTGGTTGCGCCGGAGTTCACGGCTGATGGTCGACTTGTGATGCGCCAACATCTCGGCGATCTCGCTTTGGGCATGGCCAGCTTTTATCAGAATGTAAATTTGATATCGTTCTTCCTGGATAAGCTGTGTGTAGCCTCTCATCTGTGCTCCTCTTACTTTCATCGGTTGGAGAAGCCACGATGCTACCGCAGCTTACCCTTAATACCGATTCGGTAGAGTTGCACTTACGAATTGAATTCACGGGGGAAAGTTAAAAGTCTCTCTTTGAATTAACCGCATTAGCAATTAGTAGGTTCGTTGAACTTACAACAGTTGGAGGCCAGAAGCACGAATACACCAATACCTGATCTATTCGATTACCTCGATTTCGATCACGTCCTCTGATAGACGGACATCATAGGTCCTGACATCCGCGCCGGCTGGAGCAAGAGTAACCTTCCCGGATTTGATGTTGAAGTGCGCACCGTGCCACGGACATTCGATCTCGTCACCGGCGATAATCCCCTCACTAAGGGGCCCGCCTTCGTGAGTGCACGTGTCATCAATGGCAAAGAACTCGTCACCAAGCTTAAACAGGGCTATCGTCTTCCCCGCCACCTCGACGCATTGAGCCGGTTGATCGTCGAAATCGGAAACTTTAGCTACGGGGACAAAATTTGACATTGTCATACTCCATTCCTAAACGGACATGCGCAACCGATCTTTGCGTTTTTACAGATAACAAAACCTCGAAACCCGCAGATCGCGTAAAGGACAGTGTTGCGTATCGGTTATGGTCATAGGTTGCTTCCGCGTCACCCTTCCAGACGCTTGAAATCCGAGCTTAAATCAGCCGTTCAAACGTGCCAGACAAAGCCACCCTCGCAGGCATCACGCGGCAATACCGGTCACCCCTTTCCACAACGGGGCGATCACGACATTCAGTTTCGCATGCGCCTGCCTGAGCGCCGCTTCCACCTGCGCTGGGCGTGGCGCTCGGGCAAAGACAAACCCGAGGTAAGTAGAACCTTCAGGTAGCGGAACCAGTTGATAACGTTCCCGCACCTGTATTGTGACCTCCTCGACATAGGTCACGGCACGCGCCGCACCCACCCCCTCGACCCGCCTGAGGACACCGGCCTTCGGAGTCGGAAGCATCAACACGCCGGCCGCCTGTTGCCCGCCTGCGAACTCCAGCGGGGCGCCCACAGCGTGTGATAACACCAGCTCCTCTAGGCTGCTACCGAGGCCGTATTCGAAGAGCCGGCCGCATAGCCCGCCGATGGTCCGCGACGCAATCTCAAGCATCCATACTCCCGCCTCATTGATGCGGCACTCCGCATGCACCGGCCCCTGGCGGAGCCCGTAAGCCCGGCAGCTCTCAGCCACCCGCTGTCGGATCTCACGCTGCACGTTCGGGTCGAGCCGCGACGGGGTCACGAAGTAGGTCTCTTCAAAAAAGGGACCGTTCAGCAGGTCGGGTTTGTCAAAGACGGCGAGCACGTCGAGCTCGCCATCGGTCAGTATCGCCTCCACCGCAACTTCGAAGCCAGGAATGAATTCTTCGACGAGCACGTTGTTCCGCTCTTCCGGGTTGGGTGCTTCGGCAACGATAGGGACCACGCGCTCACAGGCCACGCGCAGCTCGTCCTCGGTATCGGAGCGGATTACACCGCGGCTTGCCGACATAGCAAGCGGCTTGACCACGCAGGGGAATTCGATACCGTCGAGCTGTCCCGCAAGCGGCTTCGTGAGACTAATGCGCGCATGGGCAGGGACAGGGATACCTGCTTCACTAAGGCGTGCCCGTGCCAGGTCTTTGCGGCGTGCGATGCGCACGGCATCCGGTTCGTTATGGGGCAAGCCTAATTGTCGGGCGGCGAGTGAGGCCAACTCGGTCGTCGCATCGTCGGTACCGATAATCGCCGCAAAAGATTGATGACGTGCCTCCTCGAGAATGACATCAAGAGCGCCGTGGCTGTCATTGAAGTCAAGGTGTAATCCTTGTGCATAGGCGCTGACCAGTGAATGCCGGCCTTCGGAGGCGATCAAAACCTCAATGCCGAGGCGCCGGGCCGCTTCAAGGTAAGGCACGGTTCGATAGCTCCCGTGGGGGGCGATGATCAGCACACGTGCTTCGCCTTGTACCGGCGTATCCCCTGTGCCTTCACCGCCGACCAGGCCGGATCGGTGTCTATCATTGAACGTTGGGGACATCGAAGCCGTCAAGACTCTCGGAGTACGATCAGGACTCGGCGTCTAGAAACCGCTGCCACCACAGCCGCTACACGTGCCGCTGCCACCCACACTCTGAAAGACATTATTGAAAACAAAGAC
>JAPUIX010000030.1 GCA_027296625.1 Gammaproteobacteria bacterium
CACAGAACGCTATGTAGAGTGCGCCGCCACCAGCCTGGCCCGCCTGTGGCAGTCCCAGGACAAGCGCCAGGACGCCTACGAGCTGCTGGCGCCGGTGTATGGGTGGTTTACCGAGGGGTTTGACACGGCGGATTTGAAGGACGCCAAGGCGCTTTTGGAGGAGTTGGCGTAATCTCAAAACTATTCGTTTCTCATGCTCTCAAGCTGCTGAAAGACCATGTGCTCCAGCTACTTTGCCGCTGGTGACACGTTCGTTTTCACTGGGCCATAAAGGAGGATAACATGGTAAAAGGAGCATCTATGCAGACGTCCCTACAGCACAATGATTGGAAAGAGACAGAGGTGCGGTGGGGGATTGAGAGGCGACCGATGGTGCTATTGCACCCGTTGGCAGTCGTTGCGCTCATTTTTTTGCTCTCTGCGAGTGTCGTCTTCGGCACGGAAGATACTCCCTGCAAAAAAACGGGTGTAGTGCTTCAGATCCTCGGCTCTGGGGGACCGGTCGGATGGGACGAGAGAGCTTCATCGGGATACCTGGTATGGGGGAATGGACGACCACACATCATGATCGACGCAGGAGGCGGTACTTTCTTACGATTGCACCAGGCTGGAGCTCGGGTCAAGGATCTGAAAGTGCTGAGTATTTCGCATTTCCATCCTGATCATGCCTCGGAGCTACCAGCGCTGCTCTGGAGCGGCACCTTGTCGGGCATGAAAAATCTTGTCGTCTCTGGTCCCTCCGGCAGTGCGGCAATTCCAGGTCTCAAAGATTTCTTGGACGCGTTGTTCCAGACGAAAGCCGGGGCCTTCCCTTGGTCGAAATTGTCTGGTCGGGCACCGAAACTTCAGGCCGTAGAGACGGATGTTCAGCGTAGCTCGCCGGTCGAGATCTATAAGGATGCTGACCTGAGAGTGACCGCTATCGGTGTCCCCCACGCGCACCTGCCCACGCTGGGATACCGCGTGGACATGGGTGGGGTCAGTGTCGGCTTCGGTGCCGATCAGGCTGGAACTGGGGCTGACTATACCGGGTTTAGTCGTGCTTTTGTAAGGCTGGTGCAGGGCGTGGACGTTCTGGTCATGCACTTCGCGATATCCGAGGAGGTCAAGGGAGGTCCCATACGGTTTCATGCGAAGCCGAGTGTCGTGGGGAAGATTGCGCAAGCGGCCGGGGTTCGCATGCTGGTCCTGAGTCACTTATTTAAGGTTGATAACAATCCAAACTTCAGTCTTGCAAATCTCGCATCCAATCTGGCCCATGTGAAAAATCATTATTCGGGGACCGTGGTGATTGCCGAGGATCTGAAATGCATAGAGGTGAAAAAGATCGCGAAACAACAGTGAAAACGCAAAGGACCTACGGGAGAGAAGCGCGGGACCTACCTTTCAGCCGGCCTGCTTCCACCAAGCCCTCGATGTTGCTCGCCACCAACAAGCCAAATCCCTGGAACTCCGCGCCGCCACCAGCCTTGCCCGCCTGTGGCAGTCCCAGGACAAGCGCCAGGACGCCTACGACCTGCTCGCCCCGGTGTATGAGTGGTTCACCGAGGGGTTTGATACGGCGGATTTGCAGGAGGCGAAGATGTTGCTTGACGAGCTAGGGTAGCCCGAGGGTCTCCCCCATGCGCCACGTTTGCCGTCTCCGCGCTCCTGGGTGGTCCTATGGAAGGAAAATAGCAATCAGAGATCACAAGCAGAAAAGCTCAACAAAGGGCTATGCACACGACTTCGTCAACCATACTACAGAAGGAATATGCGCGTGGCGAGGTACATGAGAGCCGGGCCGAATGCCTGTTTTCGTTGCTCAAACCCTATCTGCGGGTGTTTCGAGGCATCAGCAAAACCAATCTGCCGGGGTACGCTGGGTTCTTTCAATTCCTGCGAAACTATCGTCAGCTGACGGCATTTGAACAGGCCGAGCTGATCTTGTACGCGGCCTTAAAGCCTGACATCGCGAGCAAGGCCAAAATGGGAGACCTCGTCAAGTGTTTGGACCACTTCGACCTTCTACAAAACCCGATAAATTGAGCGACGCCTGGAGCCCCTATTTGCTATACCCCCAAGCAGCGATCTCTCGATCAAAGACGACTTGGACGCGCCCGCCACGGACGGCTAAACTGTCCCATAAATGTCACTTCATGGGACAGTGTGCTGTCGACACATTTCGACGGGTTTCGATCACGAAAGGAGAGAGGACACGACCCCCATCGTCGAATGAATTTGCTTTGTATTTCCAAGGTATGATACACAGAGTTTAGCACTGTGATAACTGCCCATTGCGACTGTTAAAACTCTCGCGGATCGTATGCGTCTCGAGGCGGGGAGCGAGGGTTATCCTGGCGTTTGTACCAGCTCACACATCACGGGGTGCCTGGCCTGTGGAAGATGGAGGATAACGGACTGAGAGCAGCAGCTGGATTCCGCCTGCTCTCACCTATGCCAGAGAGGAGAGGTCAGATGAGAGAGAAGCAGGGAGTCAGCAGACGTACGGCCCTGAAACTTGCGGCAGCGGGTGGTGCCTATGGCCTGACACGCGCCATCGGGGTGCGGGGACCGAGAAGTGCGTTTGCCCAGGGCAGTGATACGCTTGTTGCCGGCTGGAGCCGTGACAAGTTTGAGCGCCTCGATCCCGCCATTCTCCAAGGCATCGAGCACATGCAAATCGGCAATCAAATCTACAGCGGTCTGATTTATGCTGATCACAATCTAGAGCCGCAGGGCGATCTCGCGGAGAGCTGGGAGGTGTCTAAGGACGGCCGCGAGTGGATCTTTCAGTTGCGCAAAGGGGTCAAATTTCACGACGGTGAAGATTTTACCGCCGCCGATGTGATCTATAACTACAACCGCATCAAGGATCCCAAGACCGGTTCGATCCACCGCCGGCGCTTGGACGAAATTGACAAAATCGAGAAGCTCGATGACCACGTGCTGCGTTTCAAATTGAAATCCCCGAGTGGTAGCTTTTTGATGACCCTGACCGCTGTGCCCGGCCGGGCGCTGATCATTGCCAGCCCCAAATCGCTCGAAAAAATGGGCCCGGAGCAGTTCAGTGTCACTCCAGTGGGCACCGGGCCGTTCCGCGTTGCCGAGCACCAGGTGGGAAGCAAGTTAGTCCTCGAGCGTTTTGACGATTATCACCGGGAGGTTCCCAAGATCAAGCGCGTCGTCAACATCCCGGTGGTCGAGCCGGAAACCATTGTGGCGGCGCTCAGAACCGGGGACATTCAGTTCCACAACCGCCCCCCGACGCAGTTCTTTGATATCCTCCAGCGCGACCCCAATATCACCATGCTGGAGGGGCCGGACCCGGGCTTCCGCGGACTCATGCTCAATCAGGACAAGGTGGCGGCCTTCAAGGATGTACGGGTGCGCCTTGCCATTGCCAAGTCGATCGACCGAGACGCGTTGGTCAAGCGCGCCTTCTTCGGTCGGGCGCTCCCCGGCGTGGGGCCGATTCCGGCGGCGCAGAAGTTGTATTTTCGAGATTTCAAACGCGAGATCAGCGCCCAGAGGTACGATCCGGATGCGGCGCTGCGCTTGTGGGAAGAGACGGGGGTCGGTAACCTCAAGCTCAAGACCCTGACTGCGCCATCCTACGGCGATCTGCGCGCCGGCCAGGTGCTCCTGCCGCTGATCGAAAAGGTGCTGCCGATTAAATTCGAGATCGAGCAGGTCGACCCCTCGGTGGGTGGCAAGCGCTTCCGCTCCGGCGATTACGAGACGCGTGTAGGGGGAAGCGGGGCCGATATCGATCCCAACGACTCGATCCGCGACTTCTTCATCACCAACGGGAAATTCAATACCTTTGGCTATGGTGGCAACATCACCCTCGATACGATCATCGAAGAGCAATTCCGCGAGGGCGATCCGAAAAGGCGCCTTGCGTTGGTGCACCTGGCGGAGGATATGGTGATGGCGGATGCGCCGATGGCCTTTACGCACCATTTGACTGAATTTATTGCGGTGCGTAAGGAAGTGAAAGGTTTCCGCATGTCACCCACGCCGACCTGGAGTTTCGCCCCGATAACCATGGGCTAACCCCCGGCGGGGTCTAACGGACAAACCTCGCCACAACATTGTTTACATGGGCGCGGAAATAACCCGACTGTGAAAACGGGCAGAATTTTGAGTGCCTATGCGTAAAACTCCTTATTTTTCAGCACTTGTCTATCTTTACACCAGTGCGGAAATGCAGTCGGTTTATTTCCGCACTGGTGTAAAGGATCTTTTGGCGAGGTTTGTAACGGATGGGGTGGGCGCCATGCGTATCTACCTATTCAAGCGCGTGCTGTATTCCGTACTCGTGATGTGGGCGGTGGCGACGCTGGTCTTCTTCATGCTGCGCGCTGCCATGAGCCTGGCCCGTCTGTGGCAGTCCCAGGACAAGCGCCAGGACGCCACCGACCTGCTCGCCCCAGTGTATGGATGGTTTACTGAGGGGTTTGATACGGCGGACTTGCAGGATGCGAAGGCGTTGCTGGATGAGTTATCAGGCTAGCTGAGTTGGGAAGTGGACGACTGTCAGTACATATTCAGACACAGCGCGGTCGAACAGTCGGACGCGATCGCACAGATTGGGGAACCCCGGCCAAAAGAACGCGTGACAAAAAGTTTGCCGAAGTGTCCGACCGTGTTCGACCGTCCGACCGCCTTTAGCTCTCACTCTGCAGGAAACCAAGTCGTCGCTGAATCGTCGTGGTTCATTCGCGGGTTGCGGGAACGCGGGGAAGCCTACAGGCCCACTCGGAAAAGATCACGGACCTGATATCTGAGGGCATAACACCGCTCGACCGCCACGCAACCCGCGCTTCCCCCTCGCGCCTTCCTCAGCGCGCCACCAGCCGCCGCGCTGCCTGCCGCTCCCAGGGGCCACCGCCACCGGCTATCGGAGGGACGAGCTCCAAACTGGCGACCATATGCACACAGATAGGTTCGGTGGCAAGAGCGCAGGCCAGAAAGGCGGCACATCTCCAGAAGGTGGCACTGACGGCCACCGGACCCTTGCTTGTGTCACGACGTGGATGGAG
>JAPUIX010000031.1 GCA_027296625.1 Gammaproteobacteria bacterium
GACAAACTCCTCACCTCCGTAGCGCGCGGCGATATCTATTCGGCGAATGTTGTCGAGCAGGATCTGGCTAATTGCTTTGAGTAGCTGGTCTCCGCTTTGGTGCCCGTAGGTATCGTTATATTTCTTGAAAAAGTCTACGTCCAGGAAGATTACCGATAAGCTAACGTTAAAGCGTGTGGCGCGAGCCACCTCCCTCGTTAGGGCGTCATAAAGGTGGCGATGATTGTAGAGCCCGGTCAGCCCATCCCGGATGGCAAGTTCCTCCAGTCGCTCATTGCTGTTCTTCAAGTTCTCCATCAGCGATTTTCGCTCCTTGATAAGCGCGAAATTCTCGATTGCACGTCGCGCCACATTAGTAATTAACCGCAGATCTTCAAGCGGTTTGATAATATAGTCGTATGCATCGCTCTTGAGCGCAGTGATCGCTGAATCCATCGATGCATGGCTCGTCATGATTACCACATGCGTTTCCGCCGCAAGTTGCTTGATCTCGCCAAGAAGCTCGAAACCATTCATGCCGCCCATTCGAATGTCGGTTATTACTAAAGGAAAAGGATTATCTCGGAAGAGGTCTAATGCCTCTTCGCCGCTTGGAGCCTGTACCACCTCGTACTTTTCAGCAACAAGAACCTCGGTCAGCATATCGCGGATGGACTCCTCGTCATCGACTACCAAAACGCGCTTCATTACTTTTGCTTGCCCATTTTGTTGGTCAACATCATCTATTTTGCCGACATCGACTGAATAATCTTTGCTCATGATGGGCCTTTCATTGAACCTTGTTCTGTTTGTTCTGTTGCTCTTCAGAACTTGTCGCCGCGTGTGATTCGGCGACTATCGGAAGCGTGATTATAAACGTGCTGCCCTTGCCGAGTTCGCTTTCGAGTGCGATCTCACCGTTGTGGTCCTTGATGATTCCATAAGTTACCGACAGCCCTAGCCCTGTGCCCTGGCCGACCGATTTCGTAGTAAAGAACGGCTCGAAGATCTTGTCCCGTATCTCCTCGGGTATTCCAGGTCCCGTGTCACTGACCACAATTTCGTTGTGGCCAGAATCGCTGCGGCGGGTCTCTACACGAAGCACACCGGGGTTACCGTTCATCGCCTGCTGGGCGTTAATCGCAAAGTTCATGAGTACTTGCTGGAGCTGGTTGTCATTGCCCAGGATCGGTGGCAGGTTGTCGGCGAGATCCAATTGCAGTTTCACGTGGTTGATGGTCATTTGGTGCTCCACGATAGCCAAGGCCTCTTTTACTACATGATTGATTTCGACCGGTCTATGTTGCGTCTCCTCCCGCCGCGCAAACTTCAGCAGGTTGTTGATAATAGTCGTACAGCGCTTGGTCTCTTTTTCGACGATGACGATATTCTTACGGGCGGGGTGTTGTTCGTCGAGTTTGCGCAGGGAAAGCTGGGCATGCCCCAGTATTCCCGTGAGCGGATTTTTCACCTCGTGGGCGATACCCGCGCTCAGCTGGCCGAACGCCGACATCTTTTCCGATTGCACGAGAGCGGCTTGGGTTTTGTCAAGTGCCTCTTCCCGGTTTCTTAATTCAGAGGTCATCTCGTTAAAGGATCCCGACAAGAGACCGATTTCATCGTTTGATGTAGTCTTAATCGAGATGTCGAATTTTCCTTTACCTACCTCACGAGCAGCCTGGCTAAGCAGTTCCAGTGGACGGGTTAGGCGATATGCCAGAAAAACACTGATCAGCGCCGTCACTATAAACAGCGTCAGCGACAGAAGTATCAGGTCATTGAGGAGTTCGCGCGCGGTAAGATATGCTGCCGCCTTGGGAATTTGCACGCCCACCAGCAAGCTGCTGCTCTCCATTCCGGCAAAACCGCCGATCATTTGCTCGCCGCCGTATTCATACTCGACGGTGGTGCCCAATAGACGTTTTTGTTTCACCAAACGGGTGAGTTGCGGTATCCAGTCGGCGCGTGCACGCTGTACGACATTTTGTAAATCGGCGTGCGCTATGAGAATACCCTGCGAATCCATGATAAAGACCTCGAATGCCGACGGTTTTCGGGCCAGGCGCAGCAGTGGATCGAGAAGCACGGTAGCCGTTATCACTGTCGGTTTTTTACTATTGGTGGAAGCGAGAGTGGTGGCGACTAATAGCAACGGGAGTTCAGGCGTGATGGTGGCATTCTCCACATAAATCGGAATGGACTGCATGCGCTCGGCAGACAGCGGATGCTCTTTCCGATATCGGAATAGGTCTTCCTTCGTTATACCGGCGGCTTCAAGCGTCTTAGCGTCGTAGACTGTAACCGGTTCTCTTCCCTCCTCGTGAACGCTGACCGCCACAAAGTTGCGAAAGTTTCGAAACAGGTTTCTGATCATTTTCGCCTTGCCATCGGATGCGAGTTGCTGGTCAAGCATCAACTCCGCAAAGACCCGCAGCCTACCGTGGTAGCTCACCAACAGCGAATTGGCTTCTTCCGCCACATGCAGCGCGATCACCGAGGTCAGATCGCGGATATACGTCGTTTTATCGGTACTCAACAGCCTCGCCATGGTGGAAATGATGAGGCTCACCACGACCGTGATGACGAATAGAAACGTAATCAGGATCTTCAGGCGGATGGGGAAACGCAATCGGCTGATCATGGCGTAATACTCACAGTCAAAATGTTCCGTTCACGAGTTTTGTTACATAAGCTACGTTGCCGGCCGGATCCACGGCCTCGATAACGATCACACTGGCACCTGCCTTGATGCGCATGTTGTGTTCAATCCTGCCGTCTTTGCTGATCGGCACCGGATTGCCTTGCACAAATACCCGCGCACCTGGTTCGGTGCTTCCATGTATCGTGAACTGATCCTGGTGCACGACTTTTGGCGGTAATTGCAAACGAAGCACCGGTGGTGTCCGGTCCTGAACCATGTGCAATTGCCGTAATTCGCCTGGCGCGCCCTCCATTTGGCCCACGAGCGCACGCACGCGCCAGTAATAGCGGCCGTTCTTTAAATTACCGTGCGTGAAAGTGGGTCGTGTAAGTCGCTCGTTGACTATAATGTCAAGAAAATCCCGGTCCCGCGCCAGCACAAATCGATAGCCTTCCACGGGCTGCGACGGCTCCCAGGAAAACGCGATTTTCGGCGGCAGCTCGCGGTAATAGGTAACGTTCCCGTTGAGCGGCAACTTCGGTACCGGCTGTGATGGCAGTGGCACCGGCCCCAAGAGCTGTCCATCAGCGCGTATTGTCACACCACGATTTTCCGCTAAACGGATGCTTTTCCCCGCTATCAATACCTCTGCGTCGCCTTCGTAAATAGCCACGGTCGCTGATCGATCCGGGTTGATGGCCACTCTAAACTCCGCCTCATCGCCTGCTCCCTCAGCAGACGGCATAAGCAACTTCGCGCCGGGTAAGGCCACCTGTAGCTTGATTAACCCCCCCTCCGATTGTGAGAGCCTGCCTCTCAATTCCCCCTCCACCATCACCCGGAACGTGCGTAGCTTAGGCGTGAACAGATCCGGCTCCATGCGTTGGAAGACCACCAGCGAGTTTTCACCGATTTCCAGATAGCTTTTCTGACCAAACTCGATCAAGGCCCGGGCGCCCTCATAGGTCTGTACGGCATCTCGGTGGTGCAGCGGCATACCGATCTGTGCTGTAGACCAGGCGATGTCTTGAGCGAACTTTACGTTCACCTTATTGCTGATCTCGGTAAGCTGGGCCGTCAGCGGGTTGGCGGCTGCCAGGCCGGAGTCCTGATCTCCGCTGGCAACCATCAGTTCACGGGATATTGATTGCAAAGATAGTCTATGATAAGCAAGCTCTTTCAAATTAGTACGGATGGGGAAGTGCATATTGGCAATCCCCAATACGATGGAAAAAAATAACAGCACGATAAGGAGTACGACGACAAATTCTGCGGCTAAGCGCAGCGGGCGCGATGACACTTTGCGGCCTGCCTGGCGGTGCGCATCGCCAGCCAAGTTGGATGTTTGTTCTGCCTGGATCACCATCGCTATCGTCCTGTCTTCCGTCAGTAGATCCCCTGCAACCGCAGGAACCAGCCCTTGACCGAGTAATCGTTATTCGAGAACTCATCGTCAGAGAAGTCCGTGAAGTTGTACCCCACGCCAACGCGTAGGTGATCGATGGGCCGCCACATGCCTTCCAGCAACCAGCCCTGACGGCGGCCACTGTG
>JAPUIX010000032.1 GCA_027296625.1 Gammaproteobacteria bacterium
GATTCAACATGATCACAAAGTCTGCCTAGCGACTCTTTGACACCTGCATACAGTCTATTTTCATACATACCGATACTACCGAATCGTTCTCGATAGAGCCCAACGGCCCTATCAGCGGCTTCTGGCGACCCAAGGATATCAACAAACGAATCGTGCAATGGCGGGCCGATACATTTTTCGAGCACGTCCATGGCTGGTATCCGGTGCTCAAGCTTCGACAAGGCGTATTTGACCTCCATGGATGGAGGAAATGCAAAGGATTGTCGGGAACAATCCTAGCGGATACAGGCCGTGATCCTCTCTTTCGGGTCAGTTAAACGTGCCATCAAGATCAAAAAAGGCGTGCATGTGGAATGGGCGACACGGTCATATAGCGATTATTGAACGTCTCAATTGCAGTATAGAACCGTTGGTGGGCGCACCAAACGCACTACGAAAAGTTTAAAGTCAAGACTTTGACCACCAAGGACGGTGGCAATGCACCGGATTGTCCGGAACAATCCTAGCGATCCTGTCCCCCTTTCTAGCCGTCTTCCTCAAACTCCACCAATAGCTCTGTTGGTCCAGATCCAGCGTTGATTGGCCAATCGGGTAGGTTGAGGTCATACGGACATGCCGAAACAACACAGATGAGGTCCATTCGTGCCGTCAGCTGGACATAGGCGCCCGGCTTAACCGGGTTCGGGGGTGAAACGAACGTACCATCTGGCTCGACACGCGTATTGGTAAAGAAGTTGATCGGCTGCGGAATTACGTCGATCTCGTATCCCAATCGCTGCATCGACATGCGCAGGTTGTCCGAGCAGCTCGCGTGCGGTCCCTCGTAGCCTAACTGTTCGTATCGAAATTGGTCGCAGGCGGCGATCATCATGTCGTGCACGCCACCAGCGCCGTCTTCCGCAAAATCGAGCATCGGCCGCCTGAACCGACTCAGCAACGCATCGTCTTGCCGGGGACGGACGGTACGCGTCCATACCCACGTATGGTTGGGCGATAACCACTCACGCACGTTGTCGGCATTAAACGCGAAGAAGTCCGCGGCTTGCTGTCCGTGCGGAGTGACAATCCGCATCGTTCTCCCGGCACCCAGCCGGAAAGCACGACCTTCGCGCGCAGGAATTGTCAATTTATGCATCATGAGCTAGCTGCCATATAACGCTAATCGAATACGTAAATAGCAGTATATCTCCGTTGATGGGCGAGGCGTGCGGTTTAGTTTCATAAAAGGGCTCTAACGCTGTCGAGACATTCTTGAATGTGGCATTGCAAAACCTGACCCTAATTTCGTCAAAAAGATTCCTGATACCTTTTCACGTTAACACGCTCGTTTCTGGGGCACTGTGCTGAAATGATGCTATCGGCCACGCGATAATTAAGCTAAATATAATAGCATTGGGATAAATTTCCTGGGTAGGCCATGGCCGCATCCGGTAAAACGAAAGTCCAACCAAGATGTCGACGTCTAAAAACATCACGCCGTTCCTGATCGCCATCATCACTGTTGGCTTGATCCTGCCGTTTGCCACATGGGCTTGGGCAAGAGCCATCGGCAGTGGTGTCATGTATGATCGCCCGCCCGACCTAATACTGATTTCATTTAATCTCGCCTCTTTTCTTGTTCTAGCTACTTTAGCCTATTTCGTATTGCGAAAGCCTGCCCCCATGGATGTTACGGTGCGTGTGGTTCGGACCTACGCGGTAGCCGGGGGTCTGCTTGCCTTGACCGGCATAAGCGTATATCTGCAAATGAATTACTGGTTGTCGACCTCATCCACTACTGGACTGATTTTTTTATTTTATTTGCCTTATACGTTGTTTTTCATTGCCATCGGCTGGGCACTGGGATGGGGCGTCGGAAAATTCCAGGCGAGGCTGACTGGCACGAAATCTCGTACTATTGCAAATGCCACTAATGTTAGCGTGCTCGCGCTGTATGCTGCTGCCAATTTGTACGCCAGTAATTTTGGGCGCTTCAACTTGCCTGCGCCGCTCGGCGTCACCACGACAGAATCTTTAATGCAGAAAGAACGCTTCTTTCAAGCACCCGCTGCCTTGGGGGCGATCACGTCAATGCAGTTAAAGCCGTGCGACCCGACAAGTGACGGCGACCTCACGATTACCGGTCGTGGCGGTGTGGCCGATATTTCGGAAGACGGTACCCTGCGGTCTTTTATGAAATTCGAGACAGTAGCAGGATTTAATGTTTTTCCTGTCGATGTGGAGGGTGATGGCGCGTGCGAGTATGTCGATAACGCTGGCGGATGGTCACCGGTCAAATTGATCGACCACCAAGGCAAACGGCGTTGGGCGTATGGAAAAAACATGTCAACCCGCGAAGACAAGGGATTAACACAAATCGACTACTCGCCGCGGGACATCATCGCGTTTGACGTGGACAATGATGGCCGCCTGGATTTTCTGATTCCGCTGTTGATCGTGGGGAAACAGGAAACCCACGTATTGAACAGCGACGGAAGCGTAATACAAAAACTCGATTATGACGTTAAGGGCAGTAAAACCGCCGATATCGACGGAGACGGACGCAATGAGCTAGTTTCCTTAGGCCTGTCCCAAATTGATGGTGAATCCCATTTTGTTCTAACAATTCGGAATGACACCCTATCTATCGTGAAGCAATTATTTATTAAGCCTATGTTCGGCGCGAATAACCTCACTACACTTCGTGTCGTGAAATGGCCCAATACACGAGGGACGTGGCACGCGGTGATTAACAACAAAAATGCTCTTCAGGTGATTGATCTCACTAACGGCGCTATCGTCTATTGGCTCGATTTCCCGTTGCATTATCTTGGCCAGGTGTTACCCATTCGGCTGGCAAGCGGCCGCGCACAGTACCTTGCGATCGCCCAAGCATCCAACAGGCGGATGGTTCTGTCTGTCTTCGGTCCGGAGAAAAAACTGATCTACGAGGAGACCCTACGCGGCGGTGTCAATTTAACCGCCCTCCCCGCTAACACCGGGGAGCATGAGATTCTCCTGGTTAGCGAATGTGGCAAGGACTTCTGTGGAAAAGTTTGGCGATACAGTCTAAAAATTCCTTAATGGTCCCGCTGGAGGCTCAGAAGTACAATAGCGTCCCTAACGAAGTGTCCGTTTTATTGAGGTAAGATCAATTTGACCCTTTCGCTCTTACTGTGCTTGTTCTAGTCTAAGGGCTCACCCGTCCACCAACCACGCGCTTTCTCGCCTGCACCCGGTTGAGCGTTATCTCCTTCCGCAAGATCTGGTCGGTGCGCCTTACCTCGAAGAAAATGAAAGCCAATAACTAGGCAGAAGAAGGCACCAACGAAGTATCTAAACGATGGAGAGAAACCAAGTATATCTCTCGGTCCAGCGGCCTCTGGCTGGATCAAGAAGTACAACCCCCACAGGGCGAAACCAAGCCCAGCAAGGGCGGAAACTAGTCCAAAAAGCCTTGCGAATATATTTAAAACCCGCCAGTGAATAGTTGTGTAGCACATGTCATGAAGCACTCGACGCAAAAATCCTTAATTAAACGTCTCAAGCGCAGTATAGATCCGTTGATGGGCGAGGTGTGTAGTTTAGTCTTGTGCGACTATACAGTCATGAAGCACCTTCGGCGTCTCGCATAACACATCGGCACCGGCATCTTCGAGTTCTTGCCTAGATCCGTAACCCCACAGAACACCGACCGTACGTAGTCCGTTTTCCTTAGCGCCAGTAATGTCATGATATCGGTCACCGATCATAATCGCCGCAGATGGCGCAATTGACTCTGATTCTAGAACGAAACGTATTAGATCTGATTTGTCAGTGAGTGAACCATCCAGATTGCTGCCGTATACCTTTCGAAAAAACCGGGTCAGATCGAAGTGATCAATAATCTTCTCCGAATAGACGGTCGGCTTGGACGTGACGACATACATCGATTCAACCTGATCACCAAGTCGGCTTAGCGACTCTTTGACACCGGCATACAGTCTATTTTCATACATACCGATACGACCGAATCGTTGTCGATAGAGCCCAAGGGCCCTATCAGCCGCTTCTACCGATCCAAGGATATCAACAAACGAATCGTGCAAAGGCGGGCCGATACATTTTTTGAGCACTTCCATGGCCGGTATCGGATGCTCAAGTTTCGATAAGGCGTATTTGATACAGGCCGTGATGCCCTCTTTCGGATCAGTCAACATGCCGTCAAGATCGAAGAAGACGTGCATTTGAAATAGGCGACGTGGTCAAATGGCGATCATCGAACGTCCTGATCGCAATATAGATCTGTGGTGGGCGCAACAAATGTCCCGGGCAGCCCCCATCAAAGTTGTTCCGGCCACTTCATGGCCGCATGCATGACCCGCAAGACAATGACACGATCGCCCTTCACGACATAGGGAACAATGTAAGGCAAGCCCGTGATCACCAGCTCCCGCGTGCCCTCCACGCGACCAGGCCGCCCTATTCCCGGTTGCTCACCCAGCCGTTGGGTCGCATCCCAGATCTTCTGTGCGACTTTAGCCGCGGCCGCGGGTTTGTCTTGGGCGATGTATTCGACTGCTTGATCCAGGTTATCGAGGGCGGCGTCGGACCACTCAACCCGCATCTACGCCCCATTTCTTAAACCGCGCGACGACCTTATCGTGCGAAGCCACCTTCCCTTCCTCGACCTCGCGTAGCCCGGCTTTAACTTGCTCAACGAACCATGCCTCGTAGTCGAGGTACTGATCGACCGCCTGTTGAATCACCCAATTGCGGGGGCGATTCATCGCCGCCGCTAACCCGTCGAGGCGCTTCAACACGTCGTCTTCTAAACGCACGGTAGTGACCTTCACAAAAGATGCCTCCGTATTCTTC
>JAPUIX010000033.1 GCA_027296625.1 Gammaproteobacteria bacterium
GTGGCGGCGTTTTCGATTGTAAAAGCACTCGATGTAATCGAACACATCAGCGCGGGCTTCATCGCGAATCCGGTAGCGTACGCGATTGATGCGCTCCCGTTTCAATAGCCCAAAGAAGCTCTCGACGACCGCATTGTCGTAGCAGTTGCCGCGGACACTCATGCTGCATTGGATCTCGTGCTTCTCAAGCTCATCGCGAAAATCATCACTCGTATACTGGCTGCCGCGGTCGGAATGATGGATCAGTATACTGCCAGGTCGACGCGCTCCTATCGCCATCGACAGCGCATCAATGACCAAGTGCCGGTTGATCCAACGACTCATCGACCAGCCAACGATGCGGCGGGAATAAAGATCCATCACGACCGCAAGATAGAGCCAGCCCTGGTGCGTCAAGATATACGTGATATCCGATGCCCAACGTTGGTTTGGCGCCGCAGCCGTGAAGTCCTGATTGATCAGATTCTCAGCCACCGGATGGCTCGGATCGGGCTGCGTCGTGACCCTAAAGCGCCGTTTGGGACAGCCCCTCAGTCCCGCTACACGCATCAATCGGGCCACTTTGCGCCGGCCGGTGCATAGGCAACACCGTGTATCCCGCTTGCAGATGCCCGAGCGTGTGTAGTGCGTGAAATGCCGTTAGGTAGGCCAACGGAAACGCTGCCGCTTCGTCGAGATCGACCGAATCGGCGACCGGGATGAGATCACTCTCATCGGCGACAACATACTCGGCGTAGCAACCCGTAAGCGCTTTGAGAAAGTCGCGAAACACGACCACGCGCTGGCCTTCAGTCACACTGGTCACACCTTCGCCGACTGCGTCTACTGGTCCGCAGAGTTCCTGTCCGAGGATGAGCGGCAAGGGTGCTTTCATCCAGAATGTGCCACTGAATCTGCCACTACGCACCCAAGCATCGAATTGGTTGACTGATATCGACTCTGCCTTAACCCGTACTTGGCCGACGCCCGGCACAGGCATGTCAACGTCGACGTAACGTAGGACGTTCGGTGGTCCTTCAGCTATCATCTGTACTGCTTTCATAGTGTTTCCTCCTCTGTGGTCCGATCACCGATCGTCATTAATGAGACGCGGCACTAGCCTGCGAAGTCGAGCACCGCAGCAGCTAAGGCATCAGGCGACTTCATAAGCAACCTGGTCCACTGTTGATTGGTCTCGGCGTCATTACAGTAGTTGTCGGGCTCATCCCCGTGCACAGAGCAGGATGCTAGTAATGCTAGTAATGCCATTAAGGCTAGAAGTCGCACTGTTATTATTGGTGCCCGGGGCCGGAGTCGAACCGGCACGGAGAATTCTCCGAGGGATTTTAAGTCCCTTGCGTCTACCAATTCCGCCACCCGGGCGGGTCAACGCAGCATAACGAGGCGATCAGAGTATGTAAATGGAGGCTGGAGTCGGAATCGAACCGGCGTAAACGGCTTTGCAGGCCGCCGCATAACCACTCTGCCACCCAGCCGCTAAGACATCACCGGAAAGATGTTGACGGAAACCCTGGTAGGGAATCTGGAGCGGGAAACGAGACTCGAACTCGCGACCCCAACCTTGGCAAGGTTGTGCTCTACCAACTGAGCTATTCCCGCTTGTGTAGTAGCCAATAATTGTAACTGGGCCCCTGATCGTGTCAAGCAAGGCACCCCAAGGCGAGTCCAGTCTGCGCTTTTTTAAACATTGCTCTTCTGCGCCTTTCTTTCAGATAACTTCGGCCAAGCCGCATAAAGATAGAGCAACATGGACCAGAGCGTCAATCCCGCCGCGACATACAAGAGCACGTAGCCTACTTCAATCACCGGGAGTGCAAAGAGGGGCTCCCCAAAGAGCAACAAGAATATGGCCACCATCTGTGCGATCGTCTTCACCTTTCCGTAATCTGAGACAGCCACTTTGCCTCGGGCGCCAATCTCCGCCATCCACTCCCTGAGCGCGGACACTGTAATCTCGCGTCCGACAATCACGGCCGCCGGCAATGCAAGCCACGGACTCGGATGGGCCTCCACCAGTAACACCAACGCGATAGCGACCATCAGCTTATCGGCGACCGGATCGAGAAACGCGCCCAGTCTTGAGATCTGCCCGAGGCGCCGGGCCAGATAGCCGTCCAACCAATCCGTCAGCGCGGCAAGCGCGAAGACGATACTCGCTGCGATATGCGCCCACGAAAACGGAAGATAAAACACCAAAACGAAGACCGGGATCAATGCGATGCGAATGAGTGTGAGCGTGTTAGGAATATTCATGGTATTTCATGGAACGTGTCGTAGATCTTTTGGGCAAGATGCCGGTTGATCCCCGGGACCTTGATAAGGTCTTCAACGCCAGCACGACTGACTCCCTGAAGGCCGCCGAAATGACTAATGAGGTGCCTGCGTCGTTTACTCCCAACGCCGGCGATTGTTTCGAGCAGCGAAGTGGTGCGGGCTTTCCCCCGCCGTTGCCGGTGGCTCGTGATCGCAAACCGATGCGCTTCGTCCCGAACCTGTTGGATGAGATGCAACGCGGGCGAATCAGGCGGTAACCTGAAGGGGCTTTTCTGATTGGGCAAGACTAGGGTTTCTAAACCTGCTTTCCGTGAAGGGCCCTTGGCGATGCCGAGCACGCAGACGTCGGTTACCTGAAGTTCGCCTAACACGGCCTTCGCTTGCGTGACCTGGCCCTTACCACCATCAATGAGGAGAACGTCCGGCAGCCTGCCCTCCTCTTTTCGTACGCGGGTGTAGCGTCGATTAATGGCTTGGTACATCGCCGCATAATCATCACCGCCCTCAATATTGGTGATGTTGAACCGTCGGTAATCGGACTTCGTCGGCCCCTCGGGCCCAAAGACGACACAGGCCGCGACCGTTGCCTCGCCCTGCGTGTGGCTCACATCGAAACATTCGATCCGTTCGATGGGCTCATCAAGGCCCAGAACCTCCCGCAATGCTTCCATGCGTTGATATTGGGTTGTCTTGGTGGAAAGACGTTGGGATAAAGCCAGCTCCGCATTCTCCATCGCCATTCGCATCCACCGGGCACGCTCACCCCTGATCCGGTGCTTGATGGCAACCTGCTTGCCCGCCTCCCTTGCCAGGATTTCGGCGAGCAACGGGGCAGCCTTAGGCCGGTGGCTTACCAAAATCTCCCGGGGGATCGCGCGATCCGTTTTGGTGGTCAGATAATACTGTGGCAGGAACGCAGCCAGTACCTCCGTTGGATCGGCACCACTCGTGTGCTGCGGAAAGAATGTCTTGTTACCCAAATTATGCCCACCGCGAATGTAGAAAACTTGGACGCAGGCCACATTGTCTCTGGCCGCACAGGCCAAGATATCGAGATCACCCCCCTTGGTACTGATGTACTGATGTTCCTGGACGCGGGAGAGACTGCTTATCTGGTCACGATAACGGGCCGCCTGTTCGAAATCCAGCGTATCAGACGCCCCGTCCATACGCTGAATAAGCTTCTCAATGACCTCCTGGCTCCGGCCTTCGAGACAAAGGACAGCATGATCGACGTCCTCCTTGTAGCTCGCCTGGTCAATGAAGCCAACACAGGGCGCGGTACAGCGCTGGATTTGATATTGCAGACACGGGCGCGAGCGGTTGCGATAAAAGCTATCCTCGCAATTACGCACCCGAAACAGTTTTTGCAAGAGGTTAACCGTCTGGCGAACGGCCCCGGCACTTGGATACGGTCCAAAATAACGCCCTGGCTGACGTCGCGCGCCCCGGTAGAAACTCAAGCGTGGGAATTCGTCCGTGTCTGACAAGTGGATGTAGGGATAGCTCTTGTCATCACGTAGCAGGATGTTATAGCGGGGCCGCAGCTCCTTGATGAGATTGTTCTCAAGGATCAAAGCCTCTTTTTCCGTGTGGGTCACCGTCACTTCGATGGAACCGACCTGATCGAGGAGCGCTTGGGTCTTGGCATTGGCCTTGCCGTGGGCCCCGAAGTAGCTCGCCAGGCGCTTTTTTAGCTGGCGCGCCTTGCCCACGTAAAGCACTGTGCCGTCGCCTGCCAACATCCGGTAGACACCTGGCTTGCCCGTCACCCCCTTCAAGAAGAATTTCGGGTCAAACGTGGTCACTTCTCCGCCCAACGTCTTCAATCTGCGATGAATTGCGTGCGAGCAGCTCCCGAGCCTTGCCAAAGACGGCCATCAACATGG
>JAPUIX010000034.1 GCA_027296625.1 Gammaproteobacteria bacterium
GCCTTCCGGGATGTGTTCAAGGGATTCGAGCCACAGACAGGGTTCCTGACCAATCCGCTTCCTTTTCGAAAGGTTGCCGTGGCCAACATCGTCTACCAGGCGGCACAGCCGGTTGCGGCATACTACGACAGTAACGCTAACAACAACGGCTATCTGGAGGGTCCGGAGCTGCTGGTTCTTTACATCAGGGAGAGCGCCATCGGCCTCGGGCATTCGGTGGATTATCTGGGCGTGAATCCCCGCTTCAACGCGCTCGCCACATCGGCCGCCGACACCGGTGGACTGATGGCGTTCATCAAGAAAAACAAGACCACTATGACCGACCATGCTCAGCGGATATTCCAGGACCTGGAGCAGATCGGCCTGGATCGGCGAAATCGTGGCGGCGGGGGTTCAGGTGGGGCTGGAGGCGGCGGCGGAAACTGAGCCCGGGAGCTGTAAGAACCTATACCTGACCCGAAAGGCAGCGTCAGGACAACTTGAAGCTAGATGAAGGTCTGGCTTGATTGGCGAGTGACGTAGATCGACCCAAAGCGGCCAGTCCCAATCTTGTAAAATCGTCCGGGCGAGCGGAATATGTTGTCACACCTGCTACCCGAGCAAAAGAATAACAAGCAATAGGGGGATGCGATGAACGATGAGGCAGTTGTTGGCGTTCACTGGCGTTTCTGGGCAATCGCCGCTGTCACGCTGATTTATAATATTGCGGGTGTCATAAATTTCTTCACTCAGATGAATGCAGACACCGTCGCTGCCATGCCCGAGTTGTATCGCGCGCTAATCGAAGGCCGACCTGCATGGGCCACCGGAGCTTTTGCGGTAGCCGTTTTTGGCGGCACGCTAGGCTGCCTTCTGCTTCTGCTCAGGAAGTCGGCTGCGTACTATGTGTTTATTGCGTCGTTACTTGGCGCGATTGTGACAATGATCCATACCCTTGGTATGGCGGGTTCGGACTTCGGTCCCGTCGGGGCCGTGATCGGCAATCTGGTGCAGCTGATGGTGACGGCGTTTTTGACCTGGTATTCGAAGCAGGCCGAGAGCAAGGGTTGGATCAGCTAGAAACAATTGGTAAGTAATTAATGATGAAAGACGCCTAGTGGCCGGAAGTGGGCGTTCCGCATGCTTGGCCGAGGTTTCCGGCTCGAATGACGACTATCGACCCATACCGGCCTCTCGCATATCTTCCGTAAAGCGGTCATTCACGCGCGTGAGCCTGAACACGATTGTGGATCCGGGACAATCGAGTCAAGTACGGCCGTGTGTTTTTCAGGGAAGCATGAAACTAAAACTACTGCTGAATCTCCAATGCTTCTATTATTCGCATGTGAAAGCGATGCAATCCAGACTCTGAGTACCAATCTTCCTTACCGTCCGCAACATAGCGGCTCTGATCGTAACCCAAACTTTGCAAACCCCTTTGTACGCTTTCAACAATGGCGATATCCTCTTTGTTGAAATTGTCAGCAAACAAGGTCTTAAGTGCATCCAGTTCGGGTGCAGATTCACCCGCCGGGGCTAATATGTCAACTCTTTCGGCACAACCCGCAGGTCCGTCCGGCGCCATGCGAATCACAAATAGGTTTTTGCACCCCGGCTGGCTCAACATGCAGGTATTGGGCCAAATGGTCCACGAGAGATAGGATTGCCCGGGTTCCAGATCCAATCCGGCATAACCGGATTTGCAGATCGACTCGAAGAATGCATAGTGCTTCTCAATGCGGGAGTCGCTAGATGCTGCGCTGTCCAGCACCTGGGACAATAGTCTATGCGCCATTGGGATATGGTAGCCTTCGGAGAAGTTATCGACCACGACTTTCCAGTTAGCGGCAATCTGATAGTCGATGCGATGCTTGCGTTCGAAACCCTCAAGGTTGCCAAGATGCCCTGTCAGGGTGTTTTTCAATCCCGGATACACATCTTCAAAAACCGATGCTTCGTGTTTTGTCGAGACGGGTGTCAGATTGGCAAATAACAGTCCGGCACATTCGGCCACCGCGATTTCTTTCAGACCAAATGAGTCTGGTTTGAAACTCGGTAGTTCATCTGTGCAAGGCGCCCTAATCAAGGACCCATCGAGGTCATAAGTCCAAGCATGATAGGGACAGACAATTCTCTTTTTGCCGCTTCCACTGCCCGTTAACAATTGATGCCCTCGGTGCTGACATACATTCATGTAGCCCTTGATGGAGTTGTCGTCGACACGAATGAGGAAAATAGGTTGATCAACAATACTGTCGACGAAATAATCTTCCGGCTTCGCGAGTTGTCCTATGTGTCCAACATAGCACCAATTCCTATAAAAAATGGCTTGCCTCTCTCTTTGAAATATCCCGGCATCAAAGTAGTACTTAGATGGCAAGGTGCATGACGACGATGCATTGTCCGACATCGCGCCACGATCGCCGATTGGCAGATTAACAATATTCATTTCCAGCTCCAGGCAGATGAACTATCTTTCGGATGCTACATACGTTTTGACAAGGATGTATTCTAGACAATCTTATTTTTAGCCCGATTTTGACACGGAACTGATGCGCGTTGTAGACGTTTCTGTGCGTAATAAAATCTGGCTTTCGATTGAAGTCGCGGTTGGGACATAACTAGCGGCTCCAGCGGACACACTAACTTGCGCGGCTGAGTCAAAGCGTTAGTACGAACGTCAGCTTTTCAAATCTCGATCAGCTTCTTTTGGCCGATCTTGGTCATTCGTGCTCGCTCAAACCTGGCACCATCACTAATCCCTCCGCCCTCGCCGCCACTCCCAAGGCGGTATCGGATTAGGGTCAGCCCACAATCCCAATCCCTTCTGCTTAGCTTCAGCCTCTAACGTCAATAGCTCAGCATCATTCGAGTACTTACGATACACCCAGGCAAAACCTTCAGCCACAAGCTCTCGATTCACGTCGATTTCGTCAACATAATCCCGCCCAACAATCCGCCCGTAGCGGTCAATCGTCACTTCCACCACTCGCGCCAGCTTGCCGAAGGCCAGTTCTGACAGTGCCTGCTTTGCCCTGGTGCCGAATGGCTGTTTCCTTTCTGGGGTGTCGATGTCGGATAGGCGGATCTTGAGCTGCTTGGAATCCGCCAGCAGGGTCAGCGTATCGCCATCGGCAATCTTGACGACTTTGCCTTGATGGATGGTCTCGGCCGATGCCAGGAAGCTGACCAGCACCAGGAAAAGGGACAGATAGCGCATGTGCCAAGTATGGCAATGAAAATGCCTGCCCAGTTGCCCAAGCGGGGGCTGTACCTCGGTCAGCGATTGCCAGACGATTCCCGGTACGTGGATAAGCCTACCAAGTAGCTCTGAGGCCGTCTGCTATGGATGTGCCGAATAGCCGCTCGGGTCCTCTACGCCCACTTCGCCGTAAGCGTCTAGTTCGATCACGTTGCGATCCGGATCGCGAATGAAAATTGCTGACATGTTCCCAAAGCTGAAGGAGCCGGTGATCTCAATATCCTTCATTTTCATAAAATCTCTCGCTGCATCCAACGAGCTCACCGTCAGTGC
>JAPUIX010000035.1 GCA_027296625.1 Gammaproteobacteria bacterium
AGACCTTGTGACGTTTGCGGTGTTCACCCTACTCAGGAAGCAAAACGTGATTGGCCTCAAGTGGGAGAATGTGAATCTCGAACGCCGCGAAGTCTACATCGAAGGTAAGGATATGAAGGCGGGCAAGCGACAAGTAGTCCCGCTCTCACCGCAAGCATTCGACGCGCTCAATCGACAGGTGGGAAAGAACGCCGTGTATGTTTGGACATTTGGAAAAGATGGCAGACACTTAACGACTATCGGTAATAAAACGTGGCGCACCGCAGTTGAGAAATCGGGCATCGACCCGCGCACAACCTTTCACACTCTCCGTCACACGGGCGCTTCATGGTTGGCTCAGGCAGGCGCAACAGAGTCTGAACTCATGTACGCTGGTAGCTGGAGCAATCCTGTAATCGTAAAGCGTTATGCCCGCTTGCGCCCTCAGGACAAAGCCCGTACCTTCGGGAGACTCGCAGATATTGATGTTAAATAGGGTGCACCGCGTCACATAAATGGCACACACGAATCTTGAACACGCTAACAACCGCGCTATACTTAGGTTTCAGCTTTGTTATCCCTTCTGGGTTACACTATGATTCTATAATAAGTTGGCGCTGTAGGTTATTACCAGGAGCCGCCCATGTCGGACGAAGCAAGTGGTAGCAATGAAAGGCAATTTGTTCCGCTGAATGTCGCGGTACTTACTATTTCTGATACCCGAACCGAGGAAAAGGACACCTCGGGGAAAGTACTGATTAGCCGCTTACAAAAAGCGGGGCATACACTCCATGAAAAAATTATCGTACCGGACGATGTCCATCAAATCCGAGCAGCTGTAGCAAACTGGTGCAGTGATGCGGCTGTGCAGGTGATCTTAACAACCGGCGGTACGGGCGTGACGGGACGGGACGGAACCCCGGAAGCGGTGAAACCACTCTTGGACAAGGAGATCAGCGGGTTTGGTGAACTTTTTCGTGTGCTCTCCTACGAGGAGATCGGAACGTCGTCGCTGCAATCTCGCGCAATTGCCGGTGTATCAAACGGCACCTATTTATTTTGCCTTCCCGGCTCTCCAGGAGCATGTGCGACTGCATGGGACAAGCTGATCCAGCATCAGCTGGACTACCGCACACGGCCCTGTAATCTTGTGGAACTGATGCCAAATTTGCTGGAAAGATAAAGCTTGGGAAATTGAGTCGTTGGGTAGAGATGGGATGCCGGCGTAAGCCGACGGTGCAGTAACCTCAGCGCAAGATGAAACGAGTTCAGGATGTCAAACGGGCTACATTTTCGAAATATAAAGGTGTGCGTGTTTGACGCCTAGGGGACGCTTTTTGACGTGCATTCGGCTGTGGGACCACATTGCGAGCGTCTTGTCTTGGTGATGTGGCCGGCGAACTTTCGATGTTGTGGCGCACGAAGCAGCTCGAGTGCACGTGGTTACGCAGCCTAATGAGACGCCATGCAGATTTCTCACAGGTGACAGAGGACGCGCTTGATTTTGCCTTCGATAACTTTGGCATCCAAGATAAAAATTGCGGGAAGACCTATTAGGGGCGTACCGGGAACTGACATGTTATCCCGAGGTGCTTCAGACGCTCAGGACGCTGAAACGGAGTGGCCTGCGGGTCGCTATCTTATCAAACGGTTCACCGGCACTGCTTGAAGCCAGGGTGAAGCATGCTGAACTCGACGAGTTGATTGATGAAACCTTGTCCATCGAAGCGGTAGCGGTCTACAAGCCAGATCCGCGCACCTACCAGCTTGCCGTTGAGTGCTTGAAGGTAAAGCCTGGGGAAATTGCATTTCAATCGTCCAACGGGTGGGATGTCGCGGGCGCCGCGGCGTTTGGCTTCCGGGTTGCATGGATTAATCGGTTTGATCAGGGTCGTGAATACCTGCCGTTTGGGCCCGATGCGGAACTCAAGGCGCTTGCGGAAATGCCGGCGCTTCGAGGTATCTAGCGCACCGCTTGGCAGGCGCCGCCTCTGGTGCTCCCACTGTTCATTGCAATGCCCCGAAAGGCTTATGAGGGACGGTATCGTGGCGAGCCATCCGTCGGGGCGTTTGCATGGGATGGATCAGGGGGTTCGTTCGTGAGGGATGGCGAGCTGTGCGTTAGGGCCGCAGCGAGCATCGTGGGGCAGGGGGCGGGTCTCCTCGTAGGGCACTGGGCTATTTGCCGCTGGTAGATGGGGTGCGCAACGCGGCCCTTGAATAGTTGCAAATGAAACTCATTCGTATTATGGTTTTCTTTTGCAAACAACTTAGCCGACCGAGAAGCGATCATGATAAGAGCGTGCTCCCCTTGGGTCACTTTTTCGCAACTCATTGTAATTATTGCTATTATAATATTTTCCATCGATTATGTGTACGCAGCACGGGCCTTTAGTTTCCCTTACGAAGCCACGATTGCCCATGTGGATGAAAGGGAATACGAGCAGTGGGTGACCTGGAGGGCGGACAAGGACGTTGACCCCGCATTCGATCGCTTTGATATCCGCCATGAGCTTGAGTTTGGGATGACCGAGCGTTGGCAGTTGGCCTTCTATGCGGACTGGCGCTACCAGGATGGAAACAGTGTCGATGATGGCGCGGAGTTTCGGGATATCGCGATGGAGAATATCTATCAGTTAGCGGATCCCAGGCGTGATCCGTTCGGATTTGCCCTCTACGGTGAGATCAGGATCGGCGATAAACTACTGGTATTGGAACCGAGGCTCATTCTGCAGAAAAATCTTGGATCCTGGATTTTTGTCTGGAACGGTGTAGTGGAGGCCGAGTGGGAGGGCGATGATTTCAATTACACAGAAAGCAAGGGGGTTTTTGAGAATAACCTTGGTGCGAGCTATGAATTGACATCAAGCGTCCGTGCCGGTGTCGAGTTGGACCACAAGATCGAACTCAAGGAATGGTCTGATTGGCAAGACCATGTGGTCTATATCGGCCCAAATATCGCGTATCACGGACATGAGTGGTGGGTTGTCCTTACCCCGACATATCAAGTAACGGGTATCAACAGCGAGGCAAACTTCCAGACGCGGCTTATCTTCGGGATTGAATTCTAGGAGAGATTCTATCGATAGAGGACAAAATGGCATTCAGCGCCGCGTCCTAGGGCTGCATTGGTTTTTCGAGATATCTCGATAGACGTATCATTAAAGTTATTCCAAACGTTCACTATGTGGAATGGAACTCATAAGTTCCATTAATCAGCTTTGCTTCGACTTTCGCTTGAAATAATTGCTTGTCCGCCTCGCGAAGCCGTCGCGTCACCTCTCTACCCATATTCATCTGGATCATAGCGAACTGCTCAAGATCTTTTTCATAGAGTTTGTGAAGGGTGCTTGTTGTTAGTTCGATGGCAACGCAGTCCTCAACGGAAAGGACAGAGGCACTGCGCGGACAAAAATCGATCAATGCCATTTCCCCGAAGCAGTCTCCTTTTTCAAGATATCTTAATAGATAATCATGTCCTTTCCAGGGTTTCAGGACTGCGACTTTACCTTCTTCCAAGACAAACATTGACGAACCTTTGTCATTTTCTCGAAAAAAGAATTCCCCCTTTGCAATATTGATAATGGGCGACAGATCCAGCATGAAGGCCAAAGCATCTTCGCTAATCCCGCCAAAAACGGGCATTCCTTGCAAGAGCTTGAGCCGTGATTCTTGCATGATGCCTATGCTACTCCGTTATCAAGATTCATATAGAAAATATCTTTAGATTCATATGGTTATATAATCTTATGCCATGCGCGATAGCAACATCTTTGATCTGGGCCAATGACCGGTTCGCGGGTGAAGGGGCCATTCGCCACAAGTATAGATAAAGTGATCCAACGGATCAGGCCATGTTTCACAGATCTGCAAATGAGTTCCGATCAAATGCAAGTGTTTTGAAAAAACGAAATGGGTAGGAACAGCAGTGTATGACAGAAATAGATGTGACTATGATTAAGTGGCTAAACTTCTCCGGCTGTGACTTCTATTATCACGATATAGATGTTAGTGGATATTGATCTGCGATGCCGGTTTTTCTTTTGGATGGTAACTTAGGATGTTGGCTTTGGTCTTTTCGTACGTTTTATTAGGAAGGACACCGCCATCACGCAAGCGGCGATGCTCTCGCAGTTCACCAGCCAGCCGTTCAGCCTCATTTTGCAGGCTTTCTTTTTTCGCTTGCGCAACATGGTGGACTAAGTCTCTAACAAAACTCTGGAATTCCATGGCATTTGGGTTTTTATAAATCAGCTCAATCAAATTTGTCCTACCATACTGACTGCAAAACACCAACTTGTCCTCTGAGCGGTAGAGTAATGTCAAAAATGACGCAAGTCCTAAGACACCTAGCAAGAGTAAAATAGGTAAAGTAGGTTCAATGCTTAATGGTTGGATTGATGTGTCCCGAAACAGGAAGAGTAATCCACCAATACCAATCAGTGTTAGCGTGGTTATCAACCATGGCCAGGAAATCTGGAGGCGCCGCTTTGGATTGGGATCGAGGTATGTGAGATTAAACCAGTATTTTTTGGTTTTTGAGAAAAAATCTTTCACAATAACAAAAAGATAGCGCTCATTAAAGATTGTGAACGTCCCTTCATAGCCTTTTACTTTGAGCGTCTGATGAAGTTTGTGATTAACGACGGTTGGGACTACATCTTCTTCATAGGTCAGTTCATCTGTATAAAGATAAACCTCTTCAACATCCTCAACCACACGAAGTACGGATCTTAACATTTTTATAATTCCGTATAAGTGAACCAGTATGTAGTATAAGAGACGCCCTTGTTTGGCTTATTTATATACTCAGCTAGCCACCAGTACGCAAATCGTTTTACAACTTAGCAGGCGATTTGTTTTTTGGTTCTACGGCTCGGTTATTTGTACTTTAACCCATTTAGCATCGCCATTGGGCGCATCTTCTTCGTAGTTAACTTCAACTGTTCTACCGATCTGAATATCTGCTGGCGTTCCGTCGCGGTTGGTTAATTTTAGCGAGGACCGATCTAACCAGATTTGAGTGCGCTCGGTCAGTGTTACGTTATGGGATCCAGACGGTGCGCTTATCTTCATCGTCTGTCCATCGGCATCAATGGCCTCTACTTCCCCGATAATTGTGTACTTGTGTGAAAGCCCGGGCGATTGTCCAATTGGAATAAAAATTTCGGTTGCTTGCTCTGCGTATACAATGGTGGCGCTAGAGATCAAGGCGATCGCTAAGCTGACTCGGAATATTGAACTCTGCATACTTTTCTTCCTTCTGTGCCAGGCTTAAAGCGAAGGTTTTACGACACTTCAATTATCTGCGCCCTGGCTTTTTCGAGTTCGCGAATGGCCGCCTTCGCGGGGTGCTTTCTAAAAAATACGCGGCGCAAGGCCTTTTCTGTTAAGTGCTTGGCCTCTTGTAGATGGGCGAGGGCTGTTGGATGCAGGCCAGCACCTTCTAAGACCATGATGCTATCGTCCGTCTCAACGATTGCCAGGTTAAACAAGCGTTGGGCTTCTTTCCGCCGTGAAAAGCCGTTATGCGCACCTTCCTCCAGAAATTCAAGGCTCTGTCGGATGTTCTCCAGGGCGTTGATGACCCTGAGGAAGGCTGCCACCTCAACGACTTGCGTTGCATCGAGGCGAATTCCTATCCCGTTGGGGTCAAGACTCGCCAGAAACTGGCCGGAGGGAGAATTATTGAATGCGTCGCCAATATAGAAGGCAACCGCCCCTTCAATGGTCTCAATGGCATTGTTGTGGAAGAACGGTCCGGTGTCGGCCGACTCCACGAGCGGCGGTGTGTTGAATGTACCGTCCCCGGGTGTACCAAATCCATCATCTGGCGGCACGAGTTCACCGGTCAGGTCTTGTGGTTGGTCCGGCAAATCTTCGACACCCGTATTGAAGTTGGCATTACCCAGGTCCTGACCGCCGACATTTGCATTCGCGCCGGCATTGAAGTGGCAAATGTTGCACTTGCCGAGCGTGTTGTCGCGAAAGATTTCCTGACCTCGCTTGGCGACGGTGCCTTTTAGTGGGAGCGGCAGGGCTAGTTCAGTCTGCCTCCCCAGCGAGAGCTGGAACGCTTCTAACGCATCGAGTTCTTCATCTGTCGGTAACCGAAAATCTTCCCCTGGGACGCGATCGAGTGTTTTGGTGAAGTGCTGGATGACCGCCCCCGTTGCAAACGAGCGCAGCGATGCATCTCCCGGGGCGCCGTCACCGGACCAGCCCGTTCGAGGTCCCTGGGGACTGTCGATTGATGTTGGCAGGGCAAGGGTGTGTGGTACGCCACGTAGCGTAAACTTGTTGGCCAGATCATCAAATCCGTCAAGATTTTCGATAATCAACCCGAATTCTCGCATCAGACGTGGATTTTCGAAGTTTTCCTTCAGGGCAGGTTGAAATTCGGCAACAAACAGCGGATCGTCATCCGGTAGTGTGGCGATAAAAGGCGGGTCAATGGTAACGTTATTTTCTTCCCGATGACACGTCCCGCAGGTTCTGCCGTTTCCATTGAACGTTTCGTTAAAGAAAATATCACGCCCCTTTGTGATAAGCTCGCTTTCTGGATCAGGTTTAGGTGGGGGGTGACACGACGCGAGAAACACCGTACTGACAACTGCCGCGAGTGTCAGCAGAACAAAGGCAAAACTCGACACATTATCGTAACAGGATGCTCGATCCATAGTCTTATCAGTTCTTTTCTACGCGGAATCGCCTCGCAAGGTGCGCGTAGCTAGATTATCGCTCGCAAGGATAACCGGACCTTATCTGCTGTTAGGCATCCGACTTAAGAAATAGTTGCGTACTTTCTCTGGCCCGTCAAGGGAGAAAGTACTTGCACATCGGACAGTTCCTGCCTCATATAGGGTCGAATGGGCACCGCCACGTGGCAGGTTGGCGCATTCTTGGGGGTAGGGTGCCGAAGAGCCCCCAGGCTCTGTTGGCCTGTCTATCTGTTGGGTCGAGTATCTCGAAATAAACGAGAAGGGTTTTCTGGATGACACTATTGTTGTCATCGCTGATCATGAAGAAGCGATTTTCTTTATGGTGTGTGAGCCCCTCAAAATTATCAATAGTCAGTTGATCACGCGTACTGAAGTGAACAACTTCCTCTACGGACACAGGGTTGTTTACCGGGTTGACTGAAGAGATGCGGATTCGGCGAAGGGCAAAAGTAATCGGTTGGAATATGGAGGAGTAACTGCGTTCGAGTATTAAAATTGAACCGTCGTCCAGCGCCAGAAGGGCAACGAGTGCACCATGTTCAGGGTCATAGGGCGTGATGGCCCATTGATGGCCATTCAGCGAGTAAATCGTCATCAGGCCTGGTTCAGCATTTTTTAAGGGTCGCTCAGGCCCGGTCAATACACCCATTTCCGGGTGGATAGTTACGGCTTCCAGCGCCCTGTTGCTGTCGCTGTAATTTGAAATATCCCGTAAAGGCGGGGGTAACACGTATGCATCGATCAGTGTTCCATCCGGATTATATCGCAGCACGCGCGGTTTGCGCTCGAAAGAAATAATAAGTTCGCTGTCACCCTTTTTGCCATTTGTACTTTTGACGATATCCAATCCTTCAGCGTCTGACATTGGCCCCTGCAATATCTTGCCATCAGCATCGCGCAGTGGGTAAGCGTTCAGAAGGTCAACGCCGGTCAGTATGTCGCCAGTAAATACCGGCCGTAAATGCAGTAGATGCCCATTGTCTGACACGGCGTATAGGATCCCTTGGTCGTCGTCCCACGCAAGATCCGACAATTCCCGCACCTTTAATCCGTTGAGTGATGTTTTTGATAGCCTAATTGCACCCAGAAGGCGGATACCCATGTATCGATCCCCGTCGCGGTAGGATTCTGAGAGCTTATGGGGCGAACCGATGGAAAGGGGCTCGGCAGGCGCAAGTAATGGCAAGACGAAACAAATGACAAGTAGTACTAACTGCATGAGGTGATCGCTCTGATTGTTAGCTTGACCGCATAAAGTTGTGGTTCATCGAAGCCGGTGCGAATTATGATCCAATTAGTGCAACTCTTAAAGCTTGGCCCGTCTAATTCTCTACTTAAATGCCGTTGTTTCATTTCAAAGCGATGTGTCATTTTAGGGAGTCGCTGCGGCCTTATGGCGGTGCTGTTTGGCGCATTGGGCACCCATGAGCTTAGACATTATTTTTGGAACGAAAAGTTCACTGTTTTCCAAACCGGGGTAAAGTGCCAGTTTATCCGAGCGCTTGGTCTATTACTCGTTGGTTTGGTTGTGCGTTGGCTACCTCGCGACCGTTTGTTGGTTGCAGGGGCTCGATGTTTTTCGTTGGAATTTTGTTATTCTCAAGCAGTTTGTACGTCACCGGGACTCAAGGGATTGGATGGGTTTCGCTGGTTGCCCTGCCTGAAGGGTTAGCGTTCATTTTGGGATGGTTGCTACTAGCGGTTGCAGCGCTCAAGCAGCTATAGTTATGCATTCTCCTAATCAGACCATTTTCATGAAAATCGCTTTCTTAGCCGTCATGCTGTTTTTGGGCAGTGTTTCTGTAGCACAGGCTGACAACGGTGTACCGCTGGTGCCCGTTAGGGTGGTGGATGCCGAGATGCAGCAGCTTGCGCCCGTCTCATGGGTGGCCGGGACGGTGGTTGGGCGCCATGATTCCCGCATTTCCGCCGAGGTAGAAGGTCAGCTGGAAAGTGTTGCGGACGTCGGCGATAGACTGAGTGAGGGCGATGTCATCGCGCGAATCGACGACTTGACGCTTCGCTTGCAGGTAGCAGAGGCCGAGGCAGCCGTTGCTCGCATAACGGCCCGTCTGCGGTTTAATGAGCGGGAGGCAAAGCGCCTCGCGCAGCTGGCGAAGGAGAATAATGCGGCGAAAAACCGCCTCGATGAGGTCCGGTCGAACCGTGATTGGGATCAGGCTGAGCTGAAGGCAGCAGAGGCGCGCCTAGCCCAGGCCAAAGACCTCCTGGACAAGACCGTGATTCGCGCACCGTTCCCTGGAGTTGTGACAGAGCGATTCCAGCGTGCGGGTGAGCATGTCGGCGAAGGCGACCCTGTGGTTCGACTCGTTAATCCGGACATACTTGAAGTCGTGGCGAGCGCTCCGCCTGCCGCGATTCGGCATGTGCGAGAAGGAGCCGAACTGCTGATCCAGGAGAATGGCGATAACCTGGGGGTAGGAACTGTCCGCGCCCTGGTTCCGGTAGGGGACGATCGCTCACATCTTTATGAACTCCGGCTGGATCTGTCGGAACCCGTATGGGCGGCTGGACAGGACGTCCGTGTTGCGGTGCCCATTGCGGCGCCACGCGCTGTGGTGACAGTGCCTCGCGATGCCTTGGTGATACGCCGGGATGGCATCGTTGTTTACCGAATCCTCGACGATGGGACGGCTGAGTCAGTCAAGGTCAGTACCGGAATCGCCGATGGCACCCTCATTGAGGTAGTCGGGCCTATCCAGCCAGGTGATCAAATCGTCATAAGAGGCAACGAGCGCCTGCGCCCGGGGCAGAAGGTCCTGATCCAACCCGATCCCGCGGCCCAGTGACCCTCACCCGGCGCTCCCTTAGTAATCCCGTCGCTGTAATGGTGGCCGTGTTGCTGGCACTCCTGTTTGGTGCCATCAGCTTTGCACGCCTGCCTATCCAGCTCACCCCGGAAGTTGAGGAGCCCGAGATCACCATCACGACGCCATGGCGGGCGGCTGCCCCAAATGAGGTCGAGGCAGACATCATCGAACCCCAAGAAGATGTGCTCCGCGGTCTCCCGGGCATGACGGAATTGCTTGCGAAGGCACAAGAGGGCAGAGGAGAGATCACCATCACCTTTGCCGTTGGCACAGACCTTCGCCGCGCCCTGGTGGAAGTGATGAACCGGCTCAATCAGGTGCCACGCTATCCAGAGGATGCCGACGAACCCATTATCAGCACGGTCGGTGCGGACGCCCGGGCCATCGCATGGTTCATCATCAAACCCCAGCCGGGTAACGACCGTGACATATCAAGTTATAAAGATTTTGTGGAGGAGGTCGTGCAGACGCGCTTTGAACGGGTGCCAGGGGTCGCCCGCTCCGAGATCTACGGCGGGCGCGAACGCGAGATCCGCATAACCTTTGACCCGTACAAGGCTGCCAGCCTTGGTGTACAACTCCCGGTGGTCTCGCAACTGGCCGGCACAGGCAAAGACATCTCAGCTGGCTTTGCGGACGTGGGTAAGCGCGAATACAGCGTCCGGTTTGCTGGGAAGTACCGGGTTGAAGAGCTCAGCGAGCTGGTTATCGACTGGCGCAATGGTAAACCCGTTTATCTGCGCGATCTGGCAAAGGTTGAGCAGCGACTGGTCGACCGCAACAGTTTCGTCATTACCAAAGGGACACTATCGATTGCAGTTAATGCCCAGCGTGAGGTCGGAGTCAACGTACTGGATGTCATGCGTGGCCTTCATCAAGCGGCAATAGAACTGGAGGCCGGGCCCCTAGCGCGTGCGGGCCTGACTATTGAACAGGTCTACGATGAGACCGTGTATATCTACCGGTCAATCGAGATGCTCCGCAACAATCTCGGCATGGGGATCATCCTTGCCGTCAGTATTCTGTGGTGGTTTCTGCGCCGGCTCCGGGCCACTTTAATAGTCGCAGCGACCATCCCCCTGTGCTTGCTCAGTGCTTTCATCGTTCTGGATGCGAGCGGACGTACCTTGAACGTCATCTCGCTTGCCGGTCTGGCATTTGCCGTCGGCATCGTGTTAGATGCCGCCATCGTGGTGTTGGAAAACATCGTGCGGCTTCGCGAGCGCGGTGAGCCGTACGACGTCGCTTCACTCAACGGCACGACCCAGGTTTGGGGGGCACTCTTGGCGTCTACCGTGACGACGGTAGCTATCTTTCTGCCTGTGGTCTTCCTCGCGGATGAGGCAGGCCAACTATTCGCGGATCTGGCACTGACGATCTCGGTCGCGGTGTGTGCGTCACTTGTGGTTGCCGTGACCGTCATACCGACCGCGGCAAGCCAGTGGTTGAGACATCAAACGCTGCATGATCCTCACCGCCACTGGTGGGTAACGGCAAGCGGCGCCATCATGCGATTGACGGATACACCGTTTCGACGCGCCATGTGGATCATTGTTCTGCTGAGCGTCCCAGTGGTGGGCGCTTATAAGCTGCTTCCGAAGGCAGATTATTTGCCCGAGGGTAACCGCAATCTGGTGTTTGCGTTCATCTTGCCGCCGCCGGGGGCTAGCATCGAGCAGATCGAGCAAGAGATGGGACAAGTGATCGCGACCCGCATGCAGCCCTACGTGGAAGGTACGGATGACCCCAAAATCATGCAGTATTTCTTTGTTGCCATTGCGCGGGGTGTTTTCATGGGGGCCCGGACGCAAGACCCGGCCGAGACAGACAAGTTAGTCCCCGTGCTCAACGCCGTCGTGAATGGGTTTCCCGATACCATCGCTTTTGCAAAGCGCGCTTCATTGTTTGGCGGCTTCGGTGAAGGGCGGACCATCGACATGGATCTACAGGGGCGCAACATGGAGTCGTTGTTGAAAGCCGCACAAGTGGCATTTGTTACCATTCCTCAGGTGATCCCTGGGGCCTCGGTCCGCCCGTACCCGGGGCTTGAACTCGCCCAGCCGGAACTGCGCTTGGTGCCCAATGAGCGACGTATTGCCGAGGCTGGCTGGAATCGGGGCATTATGGCCAATGTGGTCCGCGCGCTGGGTGATGGCCTTTACGTGGGGGACTATTTCGATGGCGAACAGACCATCGATATTATCGTCCGCGCAGAGCAGTGGAAGACACCGGAAGAGTTGATGAGCATTCCACTTGCAACGCCCAACGCCGGGATACTCCCCGTTAGCGAGCTGGTCGAAGTTGTGCGCACCGCCGGTCCAGAGGAGATCCGAAGGATTAACCGTCGGCGCACGGTGACCTTGCGTGTGACCCCGCCAGAAGATGTTGCCCTGGAAGCGGCACTGGAGGCATTGCGTACGCGGGTCGAGCCAGTGGTGGAGCCATTCATGCCCACCGATGGGGATATTCGCTACACCGGCACGGCGGACAAGTTGCAGACCGCACTCAAGAGCATGAGCGGCAGTTTTTTGCTCGCTATCGCGATCTTGTATCTCTTGATGAGTGCGTTGTTTCGATCATTCTTGGATAGTCTGATGGTGTTGCTATCCATTCCACTCGCCACTGTGGGCGGGGTTGTCGCCCTAAGGCTCACGAATCTTGTGGTTTTTCAGCCCATGGATCTGCTTACCATGATCGGTTTCATCATTTTGCTTGGCCTAGTGGTCAACAACGCAATTTTACTTGTTTATCAGACACGCGCTGCCGAACGCGAAGGGTTAGGCCGGCGGGCCGCCGTAGAGCAGGCAGTTAATTTGCGCCTGCGGCCCATTCTCATGAGCACGCTCACCAGTATTTTTGGGATGCTGCCACTCCTGCTTATGCCCGGAGCGGGGACCGAGCTTTATAGAGGACTTGCCGGTGTGATCGTGGGCGGTATGAGCATCAGTACCGCATTTACCCTAATACTCTTGCCAAGCCTGCTGCGCATCGGGGAGACCCGTTATCCCGGGACCACCGTCGGTTCCGAACAGCCGGCTTCTGCATGAAATGATGGATCGTGTGATGACGCCAGCATTCCGAGCTTCCATCGCTCAAAATTGTGATTTCTGTAGGATGCCCATGGGAATTGCGGGGATTCGGGAAGCCTTGAATGCGGCTATCTTTTCCTGGACACTGGACGGCATGTTCGGTGGAGCGCAATGAGCACAATGCATGACGTGCGGACCGGTATCGATGCCTATATACGCAGGTTGAGCGGTGTGCTGGCCCTCTGTTTTGCGGCGCAATGCTTACCCGTACAAGCAGAGACCTATATGCTACCGCCTAATGGCGATGACATCGTGGGTGAGTTGCAGAGCACCTGGGCGGAGTTTCAAGATACCTTGCTCGATATCGCCCGCGACCATAATCAGGGCTATCACGAGATCCGTTTGGCGAATCCAACCCTTGACACGTGGCTGCCGGGGGCGGGCAAGCACGTGGTTCTCCCGTCTTACTACATACTTCCAGCGGCCCCACGGGAGGGCATCGTGCTCAATATTCCCGAGATGCGTTTGTATTACTATCCCAAACCAAAACCGGGTGAGCCGCGTGTCGTTATCACACATCCTATCAGCGTCGGTCGCCAGAACTGGTCGACACCCTATACGCTGACCGAAGTGGCCGATAAGGTTGAAAACCCAGCCTGGTATCCGCCTGAATCCATCCGAGCGGAGCATGAGGCCGATGGCGATCCGTTACCCAAAGTTGTTCCTCCGGGACCGGACAATCCATTGGGGGCCTATGCGCTCCGTCTTGCCCTACCAGGCTATCTGATTCATGGGACAAATAAGCCCTACGGGTTAGGCATGCGCGTCAGTCACGGTTGTATCCGCCTCTACCCTGAGGATATCGAGCGGCTGTTTTACCAGATAGACGTCGGCACACCTGTCCGTATTGTTAACCAACCCTATAAGGTCGGTTGGCTTGGGGGCCAATTATATTTGGAGGCACATCCGTATTTGACTGAAGACAAGGAGGCGTTCAAGAATAAACTGACGCCTGTCGTTGAACTCATTGTCAGTGCGACCAAAGAGAGATCCCAGGAAGTTGATTGGGACAAGGTACGGCTGGTCCGGGCCGAATCCCGAGGGATCCCCATTCCCGTAGGCGTCGAACCCCCACCAGAGATTCAGATGGCACAAGTAGTGGATAAGCAGCCGCCAATAGCGCGGCCACCGCTGCTTGGTGTGAGGGGGCCTTTCAGCAGCCTGCAACTTCGGCTAGACACCAAAATGGATCGCAACCCCTAGCGGGGTATGATTTAGAAAGAAAAAAGGCCCCATGGCTGAATGCCACAGGGCCCCTCGTTGTGCTTTTTTACCGAGACTACTTTAGCATCGCCTTTTGGAACATCCGATCAATCCTGTCCGAATTCTCGTTGCAGCACACCAACGCCGCTGCCGACGCTGCATCCGCCTCGGCCGCCGCAAAAGCCGCCTCGGAAGCGACCGTGTGGGCATTATTCGCCCTGCCACTGGCAGCTTGTGCCTCAGCCAATGCCTGGTCGGCTGTGGCCCTCACTTCATCGAGCTGCTCTGGAGTCACTGCGCAACCACCAACCAGACCTAATGAAAGCGCCAGAATTGAAACTTTTAGCAAATTTAGTCGCATTGTTGAATCTCCCATTTGTCCTTTTGTAATAGGGTCCCCCCTTAGAGGTCTCCTGAGTTCGCAGGCCTAATAATGGCTTATTTTGCTAGGTTTCGCAATTGCTTTAGCTGGCATATTTGGCTTGCATCAATGGTGCATACATAGGAAATACGGTGCTCTTGAAGACCGTCACGCACACGTTCATGGGATCTTAATATGCGGCATATAGGCAACGTTTTTCATGGCAAACGCTTCGAGCGTCTTCACGAGCGCGGGGACAAGCCGGGCGAAGACAGCGGTCTGGATAACGGCGGGTACGCTGCCGTAGTAGGCCTCGGCGATTGCGCCTGCAATGCACGCCATGGTATCGCTGTCCCCACCTAGCGAGATTGCATTGCGGATTGCGTCTTCATAGTGTTTTGATTCCAAAAACGAAATAATGGATTCCGGCACAGAGCCCTGGCATGACACGTCAAACGTATATTGGGGTCGGATCGAGTCCAAGCTCCGGTTCAAATCGTATTGATATGTGGATGTGACATAATCTCTGATTTCTTGCTTAGTGTGCCCGGTCCTAGCGAGGAAGATCGCAGCGGCGGTCGCCTGGGCACCTTTGATGCCTTCGGCGTGATTATGGGAAACCTCTGCACTGCGCTTGGCTTCTTCGACAACCGCTTCTAGGGTATCGAAGGCCCAGCCTACTGGACTCACACGCATCGCCGAGCCATTGCCGAAACTATGATAGGGATGTGCTTGGGTCGAGGTGGCCCACTGAGTGAAGCCAAAACCGTATCCCCGATCGGGGTATTCCCTGTGATAACGCCAGAAAGTCTCTCGGTAATCGCCGCCCGTTAGCAAAACGTCGACCACCGCCACGGTAAGCACGGTATCATCGGTAAATGTTGATCGCGGCGTGAAAAGAGGAAAATCCTTGTGTTTTACGGGATTGCCCTCATAGACGGAACCGATGATGTCACCGGCGATGGCGCCGATCATAGGATCCACACAACTGCTTTTACTCTGTCGAACAAGAACGCCTCATCCACGTTACGCCTGCGCCAATTGAAATTATCTTGCGACCGATTCGCTGCACCGCGATGGCAAGCCATGCGTGTTATTCTGCAGAAATTGACGGTACTTACTTATATTCCCTCAGCGTGCGCGAGACAGGCGCATTCTTCCAACGTTCCGCATATAGTTCTTCGGTGAGATTCCTAAGGGCGGCTTCAAATCCGCGAACAGGTGATTTCTGGCAATAGGTGTCTACCCGATCGAGTACGCCATTTAAATCAGTGCTTCCCGTGATACGGTAGGTCTCAGGCGTATTGGTGTTATAGGCTGTTAGATAGCCCATTATGTAGGCCTTAAACTCCGTATAATCACCTGCCGCCCTTGCTTGGTTATATTCATGACAGGATTTTCTGCCAGCCCCCCAGACGGCGTAGTGACCGTTGGTATCCATGGCCTCACAGCAGGTCGTTATCATCCAGAATGCGACGAAAAGACTAACGGGTGATTTCATTTTCTACGTCCTGTCGTTTTATCGTGACGGCATTACGAATTGCTTTTTATTATCGCCTTCATCCCTCGCACAAGTCGTCTTATACCTTCGGTCGCCGTGTCAATATTCAGGGCACCAAATGCTACACGTAAGTAACATCCTTGGTGCATGCCAAAGGTATCACCCGGTATCGCTGCAACACCATATTCTTTTATCAGCCGGTCCACCAGCTTTATTGACGTGATGCCTGTGTTAACCCTAATCAGCAAATAAAACGCGCCCTCGGGCGCGGGAATTGCGCAAAATGAACGAAGGGGTTTCAGTTCCTCCAATATGATCTTGCGTACTTCTACAATAACTTTTAGTTTCTGTCGGCAATACTCCGAGCCCGCTTCTAATGCGCCGAGGGCTGCATACTGAGATACGACTGGCGGGCATATTAAATTAGTATCTTGCACTTTTACGACCGACAAATACAGGTCTTCAGGTATTACCATGTACCCAATGCGCCAACTCGCAAACCCATAAGCCTTGGAGAATGAGAATAGTGAAATGGTGTGCTGTTCGGCTCCAGATATGGAACCTGGTGAAAAGTGCCGTGCACCGTTATAAGTGAAATTCTCGTAGGCTTCATCGCTGATGTGATGGATTTTATTTTGGTAGCAAATATCGTTGACTTCTCTCAGTACAGCTTCTGGATAGACCGCGCCACTTGGATTGTTTGGTGAAATCGTGACGACTGCCCGTGTACGCTTGGTAATCGCCGCATGAATGCGGCCGACACATAGCTGATAATTGCTGTCGGTAGGGACCAACACAGCCTTGCAGTTCACCATGCCGATGGCCATTTCCTGGTTAAAATAGTAGGGCAGTGGCAGGATGATCTCATCTCCCGGATCCGTTATAGCCAATAGGGCATTCAGAAAGCCCATGTTTGCACCAGCAGTAACCACGATACGACTTGCAGTGTTGCTTACTATGGCGTTTTCGCGCTCGAGCTTGGATCTGATCGAATCGATCAGTGGCGTGATACCGTCAACTGGACCGTATTCGTGGGTGTAACGTGAACTCAGGAAATCTTGGAGTCGATCTATGGCGGATTGCGGTGGACCGTAATAAGTAACGCCCTGGCCTAACGAAATCGTGCCAGGATGGCTGCGGATAAGCTCTCCGATGACCGGGATGATCGGCGTCTGCACTGACTGAATGCGCTTTGCCGCACCGAATCTCGATCGGCGATCCATAGTCAGAGCTCCATTACTTAATCAGGACAGGTTTCCCATAGTGACATGTGTGGGATGTACCCTCATCAATTTCCTCCGTTAATTCTGTTGAGACCACTACTCAGTTGCGAGTAACGTGCCATCAACCGATGTATGTATGCCGAGCTGCGTGGCTTTGCGGGGAAGGGCTCAATAGTGAGCCGGAACTGGAACTTATTGAGTGCTAAATAGCCTGCGTCTTCCGGTGAATTGGGATTTTAGAAATTCCATTTGATCTGCGAGTATACGTCGGTTGGACAGCGCTAAATACTCGGCCCAGTTCGGCACATAGGGCACGGCAAGCAGTGACATGCCGGCTTCTTCCAGCGTCCGGTTACCCTTTCGGGTGTTGCACGACCTGCAGGTGGCTACGACGTTAGACCACCGATCTTTACCGCCACGCGACATCGGCATCAAATGGTCACGTGTCAGGTGTTGTTGCGAAAACTCTCCCCCACAATACATGCATAGGTGCCCATCACGCAGAAACAGCTCCTGGTTTGTAAGCGGAGGGATAGTACGCTTAACATGTTTATGAATGGAGGAGCGTCTGACGGCAATGATTGAGTTTACAGTGACAGACGAGCGCATGCCTGTTGCGCGCGCAATCCCGCCCCTAAAAGTAAATGCCCTGTCACCAGCTGTCCAAGCCACCATATCGCGGCAATACAGGCAAATGGCGTTCTGCCACGGGATCCACGTGACGGGTGCACCGGCTACATCGAGTCGCAAGATTAGGGGCGGCATCCTCAACAGTCTTCTTTGGACATTGTGAAACGCAGATTAATCAAGTTTTAATTGTACCGCGCGTGCGCAACGCCTCCTTCGAGACACGCATGTTGTATGCGATAATGCGCATAAAATCAAGTCATTAACCGCAGAACGTCGATCAGCAGATCAGCAGGTCGGTATGGTGGAACTGTGCAATGGAACCGATTCGAAGACTTCTTGACATCATGACCAGACTTCGAGACCCGAATGAGGGGTGTCCTTGGGACTGCAAACAATCGTTTGCGACCATTGTCCCGTATACCCTGGAGGAAGCCTATGAGGTTGCTGATGCAATCGAACGTGGGGATATGGCAGATCTTCGTGACGAACTTGGCGATCTGTTGTTTCAGGTTGTTTTTTACGCACAAATGGCTAAAGAATCCGGGTTTTTTGCTTTTAACGATGTGGTGGAAGGGATCATGGACAAGCTCATTCGGCGCCACCCTCATGTGTTTGGCGATGCCAGCATCCATGACGCTGATCGGCAAGCGGAAGCTTGGGAAGCGCATAAGCAGCGGGAGCGTCAGGCAGCGGCTGCCCACGACGGCACCACGAGTACCCTGGACGGGGTTGGTAAGGCATTGCCTGCCTTGGCCAGGGCTAAAAAGCTACAGGAGCGTGCGGCGGGGGTTGGTTTTGACTGGCCTGATGTTAAACCGGTGCTCGCCAAAGTTGAGGAAGAACTTGAGGAGGTACGTCATGCGTTAAAGAGCGGCAGCAAACCGGATCAGGTCATGGGCGAGATAGGCGATCTTCTGTTTGCTTGTGTAAATCTTGCTCGGCACGCAAAGGTCGATCCGGAAGGGGCTTTGCGGCGGGCAAATACGAAATTTGAGCAGCGGTTCCGATACATTGAGTGCGCCCTAGCGACCCGTGGCGTGGGCGTTGATCAAGCGAGCCTTGAGGAGATGGACGCGTTGTGGGAAGAAGCCAAGGGATTAGGGGAAAGGCCCATTCCGGATTAAACTTGTCAGTGGGAGAGCTGAATCTTTCATTAAATTATCCATGGGCCGGCTAACCTCTTTGCTGCTTGCTGTCGCCCTGCTGGTGGGTACCCCGATAGCGATTGCCGGGGAGCAGGGCGTCACGTTGTTCGATGTGGAACTCAAGGCAACACCGGATGCTGAGGCGAGCACCGTTGGTAAGGTGCCGAAGAATACCCAGGTGGAGATCATTGAGCGGAGGGGCGCCTGGTCGCGCGTTCGAGCGCTTTCTAAAGGTCAGGGTGAAGGCTGGGTCAGTACCTATGACGTGCGACTGAGCGGTGAGGCGGCTCAGCGTGAGCAGAGTGGTGAAACGGGCCTCGGCAGGTTTTTAGGCATGTTGTTTGGCGAGCCCACCCAGCACGGCCCCCAAGTTACCTCGACCATCGGCATTCGCGGAATGGATGCGGCGGACCTTGCGGCGGCGAAACCTGATCCGGAAGAGGTCTCGAAACTCGACCAATACAGGAGCAACGTGCAACGGGCTGCCCGGGTTGCTGCATCCGCAAACCTTAAGCCTCAGCACTTGGATTATCTAGAAGCGTCTGACCGGTTATCGAACGAGCCATAGCGATTCGGGGTCGCCTGCAATAAGGGAGTCCACATGAGATACGCCTTGGATGTTGGGATTGTGCTGTCGCTATGCAGCTTGCTAGTCGCCGGCTGCGCATCCACGGGCGGTCCCACCGTCGATCTCAACAAAGTGGCTGGACTCGTTTCAAAGAGCCAGTACGCGTTTTCCACCATCGATGAGGAGGAGGAACTCGAGATCGGTTCTGGCTTGGCGTCGATGTTGTTAGGTGCTGCGCCGCTCGTCGATAACCAGGAAGTCCAGGACTATGTTAATGACGTCGGTATGTGGCTTGCGCTTCAAACTGAGCGGTCAGACTTGCCCTGGCGATTTGGTGTCCTTGAAACGAATGATGTGAACGCCTTTGCGGTGCCTGGCGGTTATGTGTTCATCTCGAAGGGAATGTTCCTGAGGATGCGGGATGAGGGCGAACTGGCTGGCGTGCTCTCCCACGAAATCTCGCACGTCCTCAAGCGGCACCATATAGCAGCTATTAAAAAGAATGCCCAGGCGGGAATGCTATCGGATGCGGTCGGCATCGCTGCCGATCAGGCAGGTTACAACGTCGATCCTTTGATTGGCGTTGGCATGGAGCTCTATGCCCGGGGCCTGGATAAGGAAGATGAGTTTCAATCGGATCGCATGGGTGTGGTGATCGCGACACGGGGTGGATACGTGCCCTACGGCCTTGTCGGTGTCCTTGTCACGCTGGATGGCATGAATCCTCAGGACAATGCCTTCGCGCTTATGTTCAAGACGCACCCACCACCCCGTGAGCGGATGGAGCGGCTGGAAGCTGCCATGGGGCCGCAGTTTGATCGGTTTGCGACGCAGCCGCAGGTCCCTGGTCGGTTCCAGGCCATGCAAGCTGTTTTGGTGTCCTCGTCGATTCAATTGGCCAGAAAAGCAATTGAGGTGGAGGGGATCAAGCGCTTGCAGGCGGCAGACTCCACCGTGCCCCCAGCGCCGGAAACGCCGACACAGCCGGGTCAGGGTAAGCTTGCCTATGTTACGCTCGGTTCTATCGACACCGTCGTCATCCAAACTGTGGGTATCGGCAAGAAATATAGACGGCACGGTCTCGATGAGACAAAGGTGCAGAACGAAGTGACTAAACGTTTACAAGGCGCGGGTTTGACTGTGCAGGGCCGTAAAAACGCCATTGGTACGCCAACAGCTGCTCTGATGGAAATCAAGCTGCATGTGAATTATAACACCACAACAGGCATCTATTCGTATCTTGTGAAAGTCGGCGTGAAACACAATGTGCCCAGTTCTACCCCCCTCTGGTCCGATGCAAGGAACAACCAAGTCCAAGCACTTGAGCTAAGAAAGATCGGTGATGACATTTTCAAGATGGTTGACCAATTTATCCGTGATTATCAGGCTGAAAACAGGGGTTGATCTCGCCGGTCGTTAAAGGGCATCTCCTACGCCGCTGCTACCCAGCGAACATCAAATCTCCAATATGCTTTTACGGTACGCTGCCGATGTGAGTTGTTTACCGGTATCCGGTCTAGCGAGTCTGATCACGATGGCCTTACGTTCTCCCGAATATAGTGGTAAATCAGCGTAATCTTGTCTTTTGCAGGGACCTCTATCGTAAATTCAATCTGCTTGGCGTTTTTGCGTTTATATGAATGAGAAGTCTTGATGATCTTCCATTCGCCGGACATCGGCTCAAGCACAGTGATGGTGGCGTTTTTGTCCTTGAAGTTTTCAATCTCTACCTGCATATGTTCGAGGCTATCGTAGAGTATTATGCGGTTCTTTTTATTGCGCCTGACATTCGTATGTTTTTCTTGCAGCTTTCGTTGTGTCACCACGAGATCACGGCTGTTGCCCACATGCAGCTTCATGTTCTGTCCCATCGGCGTATACATCGCATTGTCTTCCCCGAGAAATATTGTGCTGCCGTGACCATCTTGTTGGAATAGGCGGACCTTGCCACCCCATAGAGCATGTTTGCCGAGGCTGTTTGCGGTGTTATTGGGGATTTCATAATGCACAGGGATCCCCACGTTGGTGCTCAGTTTTGAGGGATCCCAGGGTTGTATCGCCGCATCGAACGTAAAACGTTTTTGAATGCTAAGCCTGGGTGCTTCGAAGAATAACATTCGTTTGGTTTCACCGTCTCGGATCGATTTTTCAAATACCTCGCCATAGTCGAGTCGAAAACTAGCATGCGTCAGACTTTCTCCGGAAAAATTGCGTAGCACGAGGTACGAGCCAAGGTCGAGATGCGTTTCATCGTTATCTACCACCGTTTCGTACGAGACTACCCGGTCGATATTGGCCAGCAGATAGCTGATGCGCACCCGTTCTTGTTGGGCTGCAGGGCTGTAAATATCCCAGACTAAGGCTTGCGCATTGGGAGGGTAGTTGACGTTGATGAGCTTGACGTTATCGGCGTGTTCTAAGACAGCAAGGCGGATAGAGTCCGGATCAACGTGGACTCCCTTCCATGAGAAGTCAACCTGATTGATTCCTTTCTGCAATGTCAGCGTGCGTTCTTCCTCTACAAGCGTAACCGTGGGGTGGTCTAGGCTTACCACCGTATTTTCTCGCTCCGGCAACGCCACGAGCTTGATTCGAGCATAGACTAAGCTGGATTGGCACAACATGCCGATGAAAATTAAGGCCAGTGTGATGGTTGAGCGTTTCATCGATCTCTCCTTATCGCTTATATTGCCGGTCGCCCTCATACAAAGTCAGTGTGTAGGTTAGGCGCGCCGTCGAGTTAGGTTGTAATTCGAGTACATATTTCACAGAATTAATGTCGACCTTCTCGTAGGCCCCTTTATTAGTTGGGTCGTTGTCTAGCTTCCAGAAGGCGTGGGGGAAATTTCGCCATACCTCTAGGCGAATCGGGATGCTACGGTTATTTTCCAGCTTAATGTCCCATCGCTGGATTCGATCAAGGCCGGTAATGTTTCCTTTATTGTTAAATGTGTAATTCTCTGAATGCTCTTCCATGAGGATTGGCTCGACCTCTACATCTGGTGCAATCCCGAGATCGAGTTCTACTTCTTCCTTAATGGGGATATATTTTGTATAAACTTGACCCGCGTAACTTAGATGGGCATCTTGTCCTAAGGCGTGAAATATCTTCAT
>JAPUIX010000036.1 GCA_027296625.1 Gammaproteobacteria bacterium
AGAAATCGATTTTAGGCCCGTAGAATGCTCCCTCACCAGGACGCAGCTCCCACTCTAATCCTTTGTTTTTCAAGGCTGTTGCTAAAGCTTGCTCGGACTTCTCCCAAACGGCGTCACTGCCCACCCGGTTCGCCGGACGGGTCGACAACATGACGATGACCTCGTCGAAGCCGAAGTCAGCGTAGACCTCGAATAAAAGGTCGATAAACGCCGACACCTCATCCTGAATTTGCTCTTCCGTACAAAAGATATGTGCATCATCCTGAGTGAACTGACGCAGTCTCATCAGACCGTGCAAGGTGCCGGATGGCTCATTGCGATGACAGGATCCGAATTCCGCCATGCGCAGCGGGAGATCGCGGTAGCTTTTGAGCCCCTGATTAAAGATCTGCACATGACAGGGGCAGTTCATCGGTTTCACTGCGTACTCCCGACTTTCGGAACCAGTGGAAAAGATCAGATCCCCAAATTTGTCCCAGTGCCCGGATTGCTCCCATAGAGAACGTTCAACGATCTGTGGCGTGCGGACCTCTTTGTAGCCGTGCACAAGCATCTTCTCGCGGACAAACTGCTCCACCTGCTGGTATAACACCCACCCGTTCGGGTGCCAGAACACCATGCCCGGCGCCTCTTCCTGAACGTGGAAAAGATCCAGCTGTTTAGCAAGCTTGCGGTGATCGCGCTTTTCTGCTTCTTCAATGCGCTGAAGGTAGGCTTTCAGTGCCTTCTTGTCGGGCCACGCAGTACCATAGATGCGTTGAAGCATTTCATTATTGGAATCACCTCGCCAATAAGCACCGGCAACCTTCATGAGTTTAAAGACCTTAATCATGCCCGTGCTCGGCACGTGAGGCCCACGACAAAGGTCGATAAAATCGCCCTGTTTATATAAAGTTATTTCTTCATCTTCCGGGATAGAGGAGATGATCTCAGCTTTGAACTCCTCCCCCATATCGCGGAAGAACCTCACCGCTTCATCCCGTCCCATAATTGACCGACTTACCTTCAAGTTCGCCTTTGCCAAATCTGCCATCTTCGATTCAATGGCTTCAATGTCTTCAGGAGTGAAGGGACGCTCGTAGGCAAAGTCATAATAGAAACCGTCTTCGATGACAGGACCAATGGTAACTTGCGCCGTTGGGAACAATGTCTTAACCGCCTGGGCCATTAGATGGGCACACGAGTGCCGTATCACTTCCAATCCTTCCGGATCACGGTCAGTGATGATCGAGAGGCGGCTATCCTTGTCGATCACATATGACGTATCGACCAGCCGATCATCGACTTTTGCAGCAAGCGCTGCCTTCCCCAGACCCGGACCTATTGCACTGGCAACCTCGGCCGCCGTCACTGGTTGGTCAAACTTAAGCTTACTATCGTCTGGAAGCGTAACCGTAGGCATGCTATGTCTTGCCCTCTATAAACGTAACCCGTCTTGGGTGCGATCGACAAAAAGAAAGCACCGCATCACGCGGCGCTTTTGACTGATGGTAGGCGCGAGTGGGATCGAACCACCGACCACTACCATGTCAAGGTAGTGCTCTACCACTGAGCTACGCGCCTAATGCGGGCGGATAGCATACAAAACATATCCCTTGGAACACAAGCAAGCGTCGTTACAGATATCAGACATTAGGTCTATTACAGTTACCCCTTTGCCTGCTTCCCTATTTAACGTTCCCTTTGACTAACCAGCCTTAACATCCGGCAATCCGAGTCCGTAGGACTGGATGCGCTTGATCTCGTCCCGGATACCTGCAGCCTCCTCAAACTCCAGGTCCCGAGCGTGCCGATACATCTTCTCTTCGAGCTGTTTGACCTTGCGCAACAGCGTATCAATCGGCATTGCCGCATACGCTACTGATTCTTCTGACAATCGATCGAGTTTACGATACGGTGCCGTACCATCTACATAGGCACCTTCCATAATATCGGTGACGGCTTTTTGAACACCCCGCGCCGTGATCCCGCGCTCCCGGTTGTATGCTCGTTGCTTCTCCCTACGGCGTTCCGTTTCATCGATGGCCTTTTGCATTGAACCCGTCATGGAATCTGCATAAAGAATGGCTCTGCCATGGATGTTGCGGGCGGCGCGCCCGATCGTCTGTATTAAGGTCGTACCCGACCGTAGAAACCCTTCCTTATCTGCATCCAAGATCGCGACAAGGGACACCTCCGGCATATCCAGCCCTTCTCGTAGTAAATTAATGCCTACCAATACGTCAAATTTGCCCAAGCGCAGATCGCGAATAATCTCCACCCGCTCAACCGTATCAATATCCGAATGCAGATAACGAACCCTAATGCCATGTTCCGATAAATAATCAGTCAGATCTTCCGCCATTCGCTTCGTGAGCGTCGTGACTAAAATACGTTGATCAGCCTGCGCCTCTGTTCTGATTTCAGATAGTAGATCATCTACTTGGGTCGAGGCGGGGCGCACTTCGACTTCCGGATCGACAAGTCCGGTTGGCCGTACGACTTGCTCCACGACCTGTCCCGCCTGTTCCATCTCGTACGGCCCCGGGGTTGCAGAGACGTAGATAGTCTGGGGAGCGAGGTGCTCAAACTCGTCAAAACGCAACGGACGATTATCCAGCGCAGAAGGCAAACGAAAACCATATTCCACTAGATTCTCCTTGCGAGCCCGATCACCCTTATACATGCCACCAAGCTGCGGTATGGTCACGTGACTTTCGTCCACCACCAACAAAGCGTTTTCTGGTAAATAATCAAATAAGGTTGGCGGTGGCTCGCCAGGCGAACGACCGGATAAATATCGAGAATAGTTTTCAATACCCGCGCAGTAGCCAATCTCAAACATCATTTCGATATCAAAGCGCGTACGCTGTTCCAACCTTTGCGCTTCAACCAATTTATTTGCTTGATAAAGTTGCTTAAGGCGCTCCTCGAGTTCAACTTTAATTCCTTCCACCGCATCAAGGAGAGTCTGGCGCTGAGTAACATAATGGGTCTTTGGATGTATAGTGACCCGAGGAATACGACGTAACATCTCACCAGTTAAAGGATCGAAACGGATCAAGGATTCAATCTCGTCATCGAATAGCTCGATCCGCACTGCTTCGCGTTCAGACTCGGCCGGGAAAATATCGATAACATCTCCTCGGACGCGATAGGTACCGCGATGAAGCTCCATATCATTACGGGTGTATTGCATTTCCGCAAGGCGGCGCACTATGGGGCGCTGGCCCAGCTTATCGCCACGGTCCAAATGGAGCACCATGCTGAGATAAGCCCTCGGATCACCGAGACCATAGATGGCAGAGACCGTGGCGACGATCACCGTATCGGGGCGCTCAAGCACCGCCTTTGTGGCTGAAAGTCTCATCTGTTCGATGTGTTCATTGATCGCGGCATCCTTTTCAATATAGGTGTCAGTGGATGGGAGATAGGCTTCTGGTTGATAATAGTCATAGTAAGAAACAAAATACTCGACTGCATTATCGGGCAGGAATTCTCGCATCTCCCCATAAAGCTGCGCCGCCAGTGTCTTATTCGGGGCCAAGATCAGGGTCGGCCGCTGGACTTCCTGGACGACATTCGCAATGGTGAACGTCTTGCCCGATCCTGTAACGCCGAGTAAGGTTTGGCGAGCCAGTCCATCTTGCAGCCCATCGACAAGGCCTCGAATAGCCTCTGGCTGGTCACCGGCCGGCGTATAGTCAGCTTTAATGCGGAATGGTCTGTTCACAGGGATTTTTTTCGGCGCTGCGTTCAAGTATATTACACCGCCTTTTAATCATTGTTTCAGGGTGAGGATTGACGATTGGGGATAAAACTCTCGCAAAGGGTCACCGGGATCAA
>JAPUIX010000037.1 GCA_027296625.1 Gammaproteobacteria bacterium
CTTTGGCACATTGCGATGCCGGCGGGTGGGAGCCGTCCACTGCATCAAAAGCAGACATTGGCGAGCTAGGCATCTGCGCGCGCCCTGTAATTTATTCTGCCTCCACCTGTCACTAGTACCAGTTAACTCCAAGGCCCACGCTAATGTAGAATTGCGACTCACGATGTCTGTCGTAATGGCGATTGGCGGGAGTCATATAGGGAATCCCGATTGTATCAACTTTAGCCTGACTGCCGCTGCGGCCCTCGCGAAGCGCCGGAATGAAATGGCATTAGATAGCCGGAATTCCAAAGGAACGGTCGGAAGATTGAACTGATGATTGGACACTGCGATAAGCAACCATCGGCCGCATATCCGACGCCAGGTCGGGATCAGCGTTCTTTTGCAAAGGGCTCAATCGCGATCTGGGACTGGGCAAGCTCAGCAGACACAAACACTGTTTATCCATTGCCCATTTGGGCAATGTCAGCGGTGACAGCTATCTCGGAGATCCACGATGAAAGCCAGGAGAACTTCCGCATTAATCGTCATGGTTCGAAAAACTGTATGCGTGATGGTGGCCATTTTGTTTGCCACGACCACCCTGGTATCAGCACACAATCCCGCCAACAATGCGTCGGCCGCCAAGATCGACCGGGACGTAAACGCGGCGCTGAAACAGCTCCTTAGCACCTCGGCGGCAGCCAGGGCGCTTGCACCGCGGGCCAGAGGTATCCTGGTGTTTCCTAGGATCGTTAAGGCGGGGTTCATCATTGGCGCCCAAGGCGGAGAGGGCGCGCTGCGAAGAGGAGGCAAGACCATAGGCTATTACGCCACGGCTTCGCTCTCGTACGGCCTGCAAGCGGGTGTTCAGAAATTCGGTTATGCGATGTTCCTCATGACAAATTCGGCGATGAGACATCTCAACAAAAGCGGTGGATGGGAGATCGGAACCGGCCCTAATATCGTGATCGTCGACAAGGGAGCAGCCGGCGCGATGACCACGACGACTGCCAGGAAAGGTATTTACGTGTTCTTCTTCAATCAAAAGGGCCTGATGGCTGGGCTCGGAATCCAAGGCACCAAGATTAGCAAATTCACACCTGGCAAGCGCAAATAAGCCTGGGTGACCTTGTAGCTTCCGATCAGCGATTGGTCGTGCAGGATTGAGGGCTGCGGGCAATAGCCGGCAATGTACACGCTAACGCGACATAGTCTTAGTCAGCTTCGTCGGTGCAAGCAAAATGAGGAGGTAACGATGAGGGGAATACCGGCCGCTCTTGTTTCGGTTGCAGCCAGTTTAGCGTTTGCGTCAATGGCAACGGCGCAAGGGATTGCGCATTTCGACAAAAAGGGGAAACCCCCTTCATCGCATACGATTGCGAAGCACAAGAAACTGCAGAATTCGCTTCCATTCCGGGACAAGCGCGACTTTGTTGAAGCTAAGCGGGGTTTCATCGCCGCACCAAAATACAAGAAGATCAAGGCGCAGGCCGGCCATACCGCGTGGGACATGGGCCGGTATGCGTTCCTGCTGAAGAAAAACGCCACCTATTACAGCATCCACCCATCGCTGATGCGTCAGGCCAAGCTAAATATGAGCTATGGCCTCTACGAAGTGCTAAAGGGAAAAATTTACCAGGTACGCGGCTTCGACCTCGCCAACATCACCTTTGTTCGCTCCAAGTCGGGTTGGATTGTGTTCGATCCTCTTACCGCTGCGGAGACTGCCAAGGCTGCATACGAGTTGCTCAGTGAACATTTGGGAACCTATCCTATCGTAGCTGTCGTCTACTCTCACTCGCATGCCGATCATTTTGGTGGTGTACGCGGCATTGTCAAAGAGACAGACGTGCGCAGCGGCAAGGTCCAGATCCTGGCGCCGGGTGGTTTCATGGCTCACGCAATCGCCGAAAATGTCCATGCCGGTAACGCCATGACTCGCCGAATGTTCTACCAGTACGGCGTGTTGTTGAATGCAAGTCCTTTTGGCCACGTGGACCAGTCAATCGGCAAAAACACCGCAGTAGGCAACCTTGGTTTGATTCCGCCCACCAAGGTCATCAATAAGAGGCTCCAAGAAGTAACCATCGACGGTGTGAGAATGATTTTTCAGAACACGCCGGGGACCGAGGCGCCCGCGGAGATGAACACTTATTTTCCGGAATGGAAAGCGCTCTGGATGGCGGAGAATATTTCTAACACGGTGCACAACATTTACACGCTCCGAGGTGCGCTGGTGCGGGATGCTCTTGCCTGGTCGCGGGAGATCAACCGCGCGCTCTACCTGTTTGGAACCAAGGCCGAGGTAATGTTCGCCTCGCATAGCTGGCCGCGCTGGGGAAATAAGCGTGTTCAGGAAGTGATGCGTATACAGCGGGATATCTACGCTCACATCAACAATCACACGCTGCATCTGGCAAACCGAGGGGTCACTATCAATCAGATCCACAACGTTTACCAGGTTCCTAAAAGCTTGAAGAACAGCTGGGCAGCGCGTGGATATCACGGCTCGATGGAGCACAATGTGCGAGCCGTGATCAATCGCTATCTTGGGTACTGGGACGCCAACCCGACGACTTTGATTCCGCTGTCGCCCAAAGATTCGGCACCTCTGTACGTCGAGATGATGGGTGGCGCGAATAAGATTATTGCCAAGGGCCGGGAACTCCACAAGGCGGGCAAGTATAAGTTGGCCATGGAAATTCTCAACAAGCTAGTCCTCGCTGAACCGAATAACCAGGAAGCAAAAGATTTGCTGGCGGACGTGTTTGAGCAGATCGGATACCAACAGGAAAGCCCGAGCGTGCGCAACAGCTTCCTAGCCGCTGCCTATGAACTACGGAACGGTATTCCGACTGGGGCCTCCCCGAAAAGTTCCGGGCCGGACATGATCCGCGCAATGTCGACCCAACTGTTCCTGGAGTTCATTGCGATCCGTATGGACAGCCGCAAAGCCGAAGGTATGAAATTTACGATCAATCTCGTGACGCCGGACAACAAAGAGAAGTTCGTCGTTGAGATGAACAATGCGACTCTCACTGTTTTACAAGGCCATCAGGCGATGAATTCCGATCTGACGCTCACGATCAACCGTTCTGACCTGCTTCAGGTCATGGTCGGCAAAATCACGCTTGCAAAGCAGATCGAGACTGGCAAAGCAAAAGTAAAGGGCAACGCAAAAGTGCTGCAGCAGCTCGCCTCAACGCTATTCAATTTCGAGATGGGCTTCGAAATAATGCCTGGAACAAAACCGGCCGTCGCAACAGGCGGCGACGGAAAAAACCCGTACAAGGCCAGCAGGCCAGACGTTAGATCGGTCTCCGATTAGTTAGCGCAATATCAGATCTCGCTGGGTAGGCCTACGACGCCATGGACGGCGAGAAAGCCGTGGCATTGGGTGCATTGTCCCGAGGCAGGAAAGGTGGCACCAATGATTAAGAGAACGACATTAATTTTATGCGGGTTTCTGCTCGCTTATGCTCTGTGCGCTCATGGTGTTAGTGCAATAGCTGCTGAAGGCGGCTCAAGCCTATATATCCCCGGTGGCGCGGGAGACGTTTTGATCGCTTTATCGCCCGAGCCCGGACTTCAGGTCGCAAATTCGGTTTATACGCAAGTCGCCAGCGTGGATAGAGCCGTTTTGCGGGGGGCAGTCGATCTGGGCATCGACCTGACTGTCGTGCTTAATTTTCTTGCAGCGGCGTACACTTTTGAAAAACCGGTTCTTGGCGGAACCTATACGATCGCCGCTATTATTCCGTTTGGATATGCCAGTTTGGACGTGTCAGCGACCGGATTTGGCGGCAGTGCCAGTGCCAGTGATAACTCATTCAACCTCGCCGATATCGCCATTGTCCCGCTACAGCTCAACTGGACGGCTGGCAATTTTCACTTCAAATTCGCAGAGGTGATCATCGCCCCAGTTGGCGGGTACGACGTGAAGAACCTTGTAAATCTTGGCCGTAATTACTGGGCTTTCGATACCATCGGTGCTGTAACCTGGTTTAATCCGGGATCGGGAACAGAGGTGTCGATAGCACCAGGAATAATGGTGAATTTGAGGAATGATGCCACGGACTACAAGACCGGCACGGAGTTCCATGTTGACTTCACGGTTAACCAGTTCTTATCGAAAAACTTTGCCCTCGGTCTCAGAGGTTACTACTACCGACAACTGACGGCGGACAGCGGCAGTGGCGCTCGTCTCGGCGATTTCAAGGGGGAGTCTCTCGGGCTTGGTCCCGGATTTCTTTGGCAACCCAAATTCGCCGATGGCAAACTGTCGATCGTTGCCAAGGTTATGTTTGATGTTACGGCCACGAACCGCTTCAAGTCGACTTACGGGAGTCTTGGGGTCGCCTGGAAGTTCTGAGTTGTTTCCCGGCTGGATTGGGGCGGCCGATTTGCACCGTTCCATAGATTAAGCCGCCACCCGGCATCCTCAGGGTAAATCGGTTGCTTGTGTGCATGCCGCTCTCCTGCGCCTTGTTTCAGGCCATCGCGCATGGCCTGGAAGTTGACGATCGGCATGCCCCAGACCGCAGCCACGATTGCCCGGCGCTCGACCATGCGGTCCTTGACGTCCGCCACCGTGGGCGCGGCGAAGAGCATCATTGCAGCAATGATTGCCAGAATGCGCTTTGTAGTACTCAGCGTTTTCATCTCATCTTTCCTGTTAAGGGACATTCTTTTTTGGACCATACGGCGTAGTTCTACGCGGTTGGCGGAAATGATCACTTCCTGAAGTTGATGCGCTTCGCGCTGAAGAACCCGCCCAAGATCAAATCGCCATCGAGGAGGAAATAGCCGATCCCGCCCCACGTATTGTAGAGGAAGCTATCGTTCGGGAATGTCCAACGGGCTTTGAGCTTACCTGTCTCCCAATCGAGAGCGGCATATTCGTACCGGAGCCCGACCTTGTTCGCGACGTAGATGAGCCTCGTCTTTGCCGATACGACCGGGACCATCACATCGGTATTGTCTATCGTGAGGTCCATCCAGGCTTTTCTGAACTTGTTCGCCTTTGGGTCCCAGACAAACTTCTGAATCCCGCGGGGTGCGAGCCGCGTAACGCCAGCCGTAATGGCATTTCCGAATATGTCGCCGCGCGCAGGCGACGGCTCAGGAAAAGTCCCGTTCAGCACGACGGCGCCGTACCCCAGTACAACCGGTGACGGCTCAATGGTCAGATAACTTACGTCGATTCGGATTTGACCGGCGATACGGCGGGACTTGGCGCCTGCTATTTTCTTGAAGTCCGCCGGAATCTTGTTGCGCCAGAACGCAACCAGCTTGGTGCCTTTTTCGTCCGCGTCTGCGATCAGAACGAGCTTATCTTCATCGTCGCCAAAACCCATCAATGTGCTCGGTGTTAGGCGATAGGCGATCTGCCCGTCCACAAATGTCCGCTTTGGGTCATGTGTGGACGGCTCCCCATTGGCAAGGGTTGATTTGACGTTTGTGCAAGTTGGTCGGGTGCAGTCATGTGTTCGGCCTGTTGATGCGGTCTGTCATAGCCGCTGGCCCTAATGCGATACGCGG
>JAPUIX010000038.1 GCA_027296625.1 Gammaproteobacteria bacterium
CCGGAGCGGGGTTTGCATACTTGGCCGTGCTATTGGGCGTGTTCGTAACAGCACTGTATACGTTCAGACTGTTTTTCTTGGTTTTCCATGGTCGGGAACGTTATGACGCAGAATTTCGTAAACACATTCATGAATCGCCAGGCGTGGTGGTGGCCCCGATGATCATGTTGGCTATCCCATCACTTATCATCGGCTGGTTCCTCGTTGGCCCCATGCTGTTTGAGGGATACCTCGGAAATTCAATTGTGGTATTGCCACAGTACGACGTCTTGGCGCAAATGGGCGAGACGTACCATGGTCCGTGGGCGCTCTTATTGCACGGTGTTGCTGCGCCACCGTTCATCTTCGCGCTTTTGGGTATTGCTGTGGCGTGGTATTGCTACATCAAGCGTCCGGACATTCCGAAACTCATCGCGGAGCGGACCAGGATCCTTTATGACGCCCTTGTTCGCAAGTACGGCTTTGATGAATTTTACGAGTTTTTCTTGGCTGGCGGTGCGCGCAATATCGGTAACGTGTTATGGCGTGTGGGTGACGTCATGTTGATTGACGGATTGGCTGTCAATGGGTCGGCGCAAGCTGTCGGCTGGTTCTCCAGCATCGTGCGGCAGATCCAATCCGGCTTCTTATATCGCTATGCGTTTGCGATGATCATCGGTTTGCTGTTGTTGCTTGTGATATTCGTCGATCGGATCCTATAGGCAGCAGACACCGAATGTTTTCCAATGTACCCCTGCTAAGCTTGGTTATCTGGACGCCCATTCTCGGCGGCGTCTGGGCGTTACTCGCTGGGGAAGAACAAAAACATACCGCGAAGTTACTTGGTCTTGTCGTGTCCCTGGCTACATTTGCCCTCTGTATCCCACTCTATATTGGATTCGATACCAGTACCCATGAAATGCAATTTGTGGAGTACGCGCCGTGGATCACGACATTTAACATCAACTACCACTTGGGTATAGATGGTATTTCTTTACTGTTAATCCTGCTCACGGCATTTACGACGGTGTTCGCCATGCTCGCTGGGTGGGAGGCGATTGATTACAGGATCTCGCAATACATGGCGGCGTTTCTGATCCTAGAAGGCCTCATGAACGGTGTCTTCGCTTCACTCGATTCGATCCTTTTTTATGTATATTGGGAGGCGATGCTGATCCCGATGTTTCTCATTATTGGCATTTGGGGTGGCCCACGTCGTGTCTATGCCACCATCAAGTTCTTTTTATACACATTTCTCGGCTCCGTATTCATGTTGGTGGCACTCTTGTATCTCTATTTCCAAGCCGGCACCTTTGAGATTTTAGCGCTGTATGATCTGCCACTGGATCTAACCACGCAGAAACTCTTATTTATCGCTTTTCTGTTGGCCTTTGCCGTGAAGGTGCCGATGTGGCCCGTACACACCTGGTTGCCAGACGCCCATGTCGAGGCCCCAACCGGCGGGTCGGTCATTCTGGCCGCCATCATGTTGAAGATGGGCGCTTATGGATTCCTGCGATTTAGCCTGCCGATTGTTCCGGCCGGCAGCGAAGCATTCGACTGGTTGATGATCAGCTTGTCTTTGATTGCGATCGTCTATATTGGCTTCGTCGCCTTAGTCCAGCAAGACATGAAAAAATTGATCGCCTATTCGTCAATTGCGCATATGGGTTTTGTCACCCTTGGCTTTTTTATTGTTTTCCAGATCATTGACAATACGGGATCAGTCGAGAATGCAACGATGGGTATGGAGGGAGGGCTCATGCAGATGATCTCGCATGGATTCATCTCTGGCGCCCTGTTCCTTTGTGTCGGCGTTATGTATGACCGACTACACAGCCGCGAGATCAAAGACTATGGCGGTGTAGTGAATACCATGCCGCGTTTCGCCGCCTTTATGATGTTGTTTGCTATGGCGAACGCGGCTTTGCCCGGTACGTCAGGCTTTGTCGGCGAGTTTCTTGTCATCCTGAGCAGCTTCGAGGCGAATATCTGGTATGCGGTACTAGCCGCAACCATGCTGGTGTTGGGGGCTGCATACACGTTGTGGATGTATAAACGTGTCATCTTCGGTGATGTCACCAGCGATGCTGTAGCAAAACTTAAGGATCTCAACGTTCGAGAGACGTTTATCTTGGGCGCTGTCGCTACCGCTGTGCTGCTATTTGGCGTCTGGCCGGCACCACTTTTTGATGTGATGGGGCCTACGATTGAACACCTGCTGCAACACATCGCGCAGTCCAAGGGAGTATAGGTGCATTGGACGTCATTCTAGACTTCGTGCCCGCAGCTCCTGAGATCTTCGTGCTCACCATGGCATGCGTAGTGCTCATTGTGGAGGCTTACCATAATCAACCGTCGCATGCGTTGGTATATTGGTTGGCGCAAGGCACGCTGGTGGGTGCTGCCCTGCTCACCATTTACCTGCGTCCAGAGCACACCGTTCTTGCGTTTAATGATGTTTTTGTGAGCGATCCGATGAGCGCTGTCCTCAAGATTTTCGTTTTCCTGGTGACATTCGTGGTGTTTCTGTACTCACGTGACTATTTGAGAGAACACGATCTTCCTAAGGGAGAATACTTTGTCTTGGGTCTGTTCGCGGTCTTGGGGATGATGGTGCTCATTTCAGCACATAATCTCCTGACGATCTATCTTGGCCTTGAATTGTTATCGTTATCGCTGTATGCCATGGTGGCACTGGATAGAGATTCAGGAACCGCGTCTGAGGCCGCCATGAAATACTTTGTACTCAGCGCGCTGGCGTCGGGCATGCTGCTCTACGGCATCTCTATTCTTTATGGGGTCACAGGGGATCTCGACTTGGCCGGCGTGTCTTCAACCATCAGCGAGCATACCGAGCCGAATGTCCTACTGGTATTTGGCCTGGTCTTCGTGATTGTGGGCATAGCCTTTAAGCTTGGGGCTGTTCCCTTCCATATGTGGATACCCGACGTCTATGAGGGTGCGCCCACCTCTGTCACGCTATTTATTAGCACGGCACCCAAGCTTGCCGCATTTGCCATGGCTATCCGCCTGCTCGTGGACGGTCTCGGCGGCTTGATCGGCAGTTGGCAAGATATGCTCATTATTCTTGCGTTTTTGTCCATGGCAGCGGGAAACATCATTGCCATTGCCCAATCCAATATCAAGCGCATGCTAGCGTACTCGACTATTGGACACATTGGTTTTCTCTTGCTTGGCATTCTTTCGGGTACGGTAGCCGGTTATGCAAGTTCCATGTTTTACGTCATTGTTTATGCTGTAATGACCACGGCTGCGTTTGGCATGGTTATCCTTTTAAGTAGAAGGGGTTTTGAATCCGATCGCTTGGACGACTTCAAGGGTCTTGCTCAGCAGAGTCCGTGGTATGCCTTTATTATGCTGATCGTGATGTTTTCCTTGGCTGGCATGCCTCCGTTTGTTGGCTTCTGGGCTAAATGGTTCGTTTTAAAAGAGGTTATTGACGCCGGGATCGTTTGGCTCGCTGCATTTGCAGTGCTATTCGCTGTCATTGGGGCCTTTTACTATCTGCGCATTGTTAAGTTGATGTACTTTGATAGGACGGACGAGAGTCGTTCGATTACTTCATCGCGTGAAATGCGAGTTGTTATTAGCGTAAACGGCCTTGCCATCCTTGCGCTTGGGCTTGCACCAGGATCGCTGATGTCCTTGTGCGTTGCGGCGCTGGGCGCATGAGATTAATGTCTACTCATATTGCTGCCTGGGTACTTGTCCTCGTTGCTTTTTTTGCCGCGAATATTCCGTGGGTTAGTGATCGATTTCTGTTTTTCTTCAAGCCTGCGGGGAAAGGAAAGCGGGCATGGATGCGCCTCTTAGAATGGTTATTGCTGTATTTTCTGGTGGGCCTATTTGCGTTGGGGCTTGAAAAGAAGGTGATAGGCGAATTGCATTTGCAGGATTGGGAGTTTTATGCCGTGACATTTTTCCTTTTCCTGGTGTTTGCTTTTCCTGGATTTATCTACCGGCATGACCTGAAAAAACATTTAGATCGTCGTTAGTTGAGAAAACAGTCCGTAACTTCTCAGTTAACAGTTGAACTTCACCTGTCGCAGATGATCGAGCCCAGCCGCTGTCCGCATTGAACTACCGTCCCAGGCTGACAGTGGCGTAACCACTCAACACATCCAGGCGTGTGTAGAAGAATTACCGTCGAGCCCATATTAAACCGACCCATTTCTGCACCCCGTTTAAGCGCAATGGGCCCTCCAGGCAATTCATCGGAATTCCAGATTGTGATCCGACGGCGCCAGCGGGGAGTGATGCGTCCTGCCCAAGTCGTCTCAACACTGCCTACGAATAAAGCACCTACGAGAATAACGGCAGTTGGCCCCGCTTGTGTGTCAAATATGGAAATAACACGTTCGTTGCGCGCGAACAGTCCATTGACGATTGCCATCGTTCGCGGATTAACGGCGAAAAGGCGCCCGGGAACGTACACCATTTTAGTCAGTTGACCATCTATTGGCATATGAATTCTGTGGTAATTCTTAGGCGGCAGATAAAGCGTCGCGAAGGCACCGTCAGAAAATAAGCGTGCGAGGGATGTATCCCCCCCAAGCAGTGCCCCGAGGCTATAGGTATGGCCCTTCGCCTGGAACAACTGACCGTCCTTTACGTAACCAACCTGACTAAACGTTCCATCGATTGGGCTGGTAATGGCATCTTCGTCGTTGCAGATAGAACGCGTCCCATTACGCAGCGCCCGCGTGAAGAAGCTATTAAAATCTGGATACGCAAGCGGACTACCGTGCTCTGCAATACTCATGTCGACACCATAGCGGCGAATAAACCATCTGATTAACCAGTTTTTCCATGGCCGGAGTTTCAGGCGTGTCGCGAAATACACTAAGCGTGATGCGAGATGCTGAGGCAAGATATATTGTGGCAGCGTCAAGAGGTAGTCTCCGAGACTGGGAGACGGGTCCTCCGCTGGCTGGGCTGCTCGATTACGCGCCGACAAAGTGATCAATACTTATGTTGATATGGGTCATGGGCCAAGGCGGTACGCACTATTACTGTCAGGGCGTAGGTTGAACCGTCTTCGAATTGGAGCTCAAGTTCTACCGTTGCCCCGGCGCGTAGTGGTCCTTTCGGGCCGATGAGCATCAAATGATAATCCCCGGGTGAGAATACCATGCGGCTCAATGGCGAGAGGGTAATCACTTTCTGCGGATGCATTCGTGCAATCCCGTTTTCCATTCCGGTTCGGTGAATCTCAATTCGTTCAAAGGAAGGGCTGTCTGCGCCGATAAGTTTTAGTGTTGTATTTGTTTGATTTTCGATGTCGAGATAGGCAGCCAGTACAGTGGCCGTCGGCGGGCCTTCACGTATCCAGGCATCATGCACCTTGATGGCAGTCTCTGCCACTGAGCTTGAACTTATGCAACTCAACAATGCGCCAAAGAACATAGTTAGAAAACGTGTGGGCAAGATCATGTTTGACTTTCGACAAAATCGCGGATATCGATAAACCGGGTAGCCATCTGTTTGGCATCATGCGGTGGAGAAAAGATCGCAACCAGACGTCCTAAAGGATCGATGAGAAATACAGCTGCCGTATGATCTACCAAGTAGTTCTCGGAATCATCTGGCTCGGTTCGCAGATATAGGATACCCAGTTGCCGAGTCAACCCAGAAAGCTCTTGCTCATTTCCGCTCAGGCCTAAAAACGCTGCATTAAAATAGTTAACATAATTTCCAAGCTGCTCCGGGGTATCCCGCTCGGGATCGACGGATACGAATATAAATTGCAAATCGCCGCTCGAAGAGGGGTGTTCGATAAGCTCGTTATGGACCGAATCGAACACAGCAAGGGTAATGGGGCATATGTCCGGACAATGAGTATATCCAAAGAACACAAATGACCACGTGCCTTTTAGTTTTTCCAGATCGAAACGGCTGCCACGTTGGTCGATGAGGGTGAACGGGGTGAGCAATTTTGGCTGGGGCCACAGTAGTCCTTTGATACCCGGCGGCTCTGAAATCCTTAAAACGTTGCTCTGCATGGATAAAAAAAGCCCTAGCCCGAGTCCTAGCGCGACCAGGCCTCCAAGAAAAGTCACTATGATGATCGAACGCTGACTTATCACGGCGCGATTATACCTGATCCGATCCACGTTGCCTTGGCGCATGTGCGTGGCTGATCACCGGTTACGGAATTAAGGTTGTAACTGTTTGATCGATGTGGCACCTTCTACCCACAATATTAAATTTTTAGTAATATGGCGAGAATAATGTCCCAGTCCGTCCCTGAAAAGCTTGGTAAATACGAGGTCACTAAACAGATTGGCCGCGGCAATATGGGCGTCGTGTATCTCGGGCACGACCCCTTCGCTGACCGCCCTGTTGCAGTCAAGGTTGCGGTTTCAGACAAGCTAAAAAACAAAGCGGCACGGGCACGCTTCCGGAAAATGTTCTTGAATGAAGCGCATATTACCGGGTTGCTTAAGAATCCGAATATTGTTGCAGTTTACGATGCGGGCGTGGAGGGGGATATTTGCTATTTGGTAATGGAATACATACCTGGCGGCATCACTTTGAAGACCTATTGCCAGCCAGACAACCTGCTTCCCATCGAAAAAGTTGTTGAAATAATATTCAAATGTGCAAAGTCACTTGATTATGCACACCGAGAGGGCGTAGTCCATCGCGATATTAAACCTACCAACATTCTGGTGACCGAAGACCATGACGTGAAAATTAGCGATTTCAGCGTTGCACACATTGTCACGCCGGATATGTCAAATACGATGCCTATGGGATTTGTCGGCTCGCCCCGATACATGTCGCCGGAGCACGTTCAAGAGGATTACATCACGAATCAGAGCGACCTATTCTCGTTAGGTATTGTGATGTATGAAATGCTGACCGGCCAGCATCCGTTCGCTGCCGAGACCTTCTCTCAGCTTATTCATAGGATTATCAATGAGGATCCCGTGCCGATGAAGGTTCATCGGGCTGACATTCCGGACGTACTGGAGCAAATCGTCAGCCATGCGTTAGAGAAGAATCCTGAGAAGCGTTATAAGATGGGGTTAAATCTAGCAGCAGATCTTAGCTTAGTGTTTGATCAGCTTGAGTATCCAAGGGCAGAAATTCCTGAATCTGAAAAAATTAATATCATTCGGCAACTTGATTTCTTCCAACAATTCCCGGAGGCTGAAATCCGGGAGATTGTAAAGGCTAGTTCGTGGCATGAACACGAACCAGGGGACAAGATTATTAAAGCTGGAGAAATCGAGGACTCGTTCTATATCATTGCCTCAGGCGAGGTTGAAGTTAGGAAAGGGCGCAAGTGTATTAGCACTCTGAAAGGAGGGGATTGCTTTGGTGAGATGGCGTACATCACCAGGAGCAAGCGTACAGCCACCATTATTGCTAAGAGCTATGTGACTTTAATGAAGATTAACGCAACACTCATTGAACAGGTATCAATTGACTGCCAGTTGCGGTTTAGCAAAGTCTTTCTTCGCACCTTAGTTGAACGACTGGCCGAGACAACGGAGATGGTTGGCCGCGAAGCGTAGTGTAAATACCGATTTCGGTTTGTGAGCTAACTTTTAGACCGGTTCAGCGGTACGTTTGTAATGGGCGATTAGTCCTTTGGTTGAAGTGTCATGAGGCCCAGTACTTCCGGCGCCCTGTATCTCTTTCAATATCCCGCTAGCCAGTTGCTTAGTTCCTTGTATCGGGCGTTATCCGATTCTTGGAATAGTCCAGCAAAAGACCCTCAAATGTGACAGAGAATCGCTGGAAACGATCAGAATCTTCCCTGAAGAGATCGCGCATGTGCAGGTCTGCGATGTGGCGGTAGTGGCTTTCTAAGGCGTTCCAGGTGCGGGACGATGGGTGTTTTTTCGATGTTGGGTTAATGATTGTCCGTTGCTCCTGTCCCAGGGTGTGCGTGCACCCGCTTCTATCAATTTATTATCATGAAATTAGGCGCATGTCAGGATCAGCAAGGGCCCAATCAGGAGACCGCCTGAGGGTACCGAAGAAGCTGGATTAAGGCTAATTTGTGCTCGCGCGCGCGACGAAGTGCTGGTAAATGGCCACCAGTTCCTCAGGCTGGAAGCCGACGATGACGATTTCCTGTCCAGGATAGATCAAGTCCGGGTTTCTTCCCATGCGCCCTTGGTCAACGTTATAGACGTAAGACTCCCGGGTTTTTCTATCGATTGAACGCCCAAGAAACGAACTGGATTTATCGGGTAATCTTTCATCAGCATCCTGCGGAATTTCCACCTGATAAGTACTGATATCCGCGCCGCGTCGAATAGCGATTCCTCTTGCAAAATTATTGACCAGCGCGTGATGCAAAATTCCCCACATCCCCTGATCATCCGAATTGCTCACACTACGGACGTAGAATATGGTGTTCCCGTCGACGAGTGGCTCGCCCATTAGCAGTTCGCCAACCGTGGTTGTCTCTAAGCGATACGGCTTTCGAATAATCTTGATCTCAGGCTGAGCCATTAATAACTCGTCACTTCTCAGCTCTCCAACAGTGGTGACCTCAAGGGTTTCAACTTTTTTAACTATGCTAATTGGGGCATCAGGCGTGTCTGCATAGTCTTCTAAAACCTCTCTGACAGTAGTTTCTTTAATTTTGCCGTCTTTTAATATCTTTATTGGCTGATCCAGATCAGCGCCAGCCTCTGCCGCTAGCTGTTCAGGCGAACTGATTTCGATCTGTTCGGTTTCTCTAATGACTGTTATAGGTGTATCTGCTGTTAAGGAAGGATCTGCTGCGATTTCTGCTGGTACCACGACCTCAACGCTTTCTCTGGGAAACATAGATATCGGCTGATCCTGGGTTACGAAGTCATCCGCGCTTTGGGCGGCAAGAGGGGTTGTATTTTCTTCCGTAATTTCTTGGATGTATTCTTTTGCTTCTTTTTCCAGAGTCAGATCGATGCCTGAAGGCCGCCTCAGGTCGTGGGAACGGTCTTTCACCGTCCGTCCCGGTCTATCGAGCGCCGACTGATAACTGTCATGAGACCAAGGGAAGGGAGCGTCGCGGTAAACGTAGACTAAGCCCGAGACTACCACCACGATAAGAACAACGGCGATTACAGTATTGGTCGATTGCATATCAGATCAGACCGAGAAACTGCGAGAAACGCCTCAACTTCATATAAATCATGTAATCTCTACGAAACTGAGATGTTTTCAGGCCCAAAATGCAATGCCGCCCAGAACTCCTTGTTGAGATGACGTCAAACTCAACCCGCGATGTAGTTCTCGAGTTGCTGGATCATAAATTCCTTTTCAGAAATAATATTTTTCACGACATCCATGACAGACAGTACGCCAATTGGTTTTCCATTTTCCGTGACAGGAAGGTGCCGGACATGGTTTGTGGACATTAAAACCATACATTCTTCGATGGTTTGGTCCGCACTAACATCAACAACTTTCTCCGTCATGATTTCCCTTACTTGGGTGGTACGCGATGAACGATTGTTTAAGACGATTTTTCTTGTGTAATCACGTTCGGAAATGATGCCTACTAACTTGCCTGCTTCCATAACTAGTAATGCACCGACTTGGTTGTCTGACATCAATTTAATGGCTTCAAAGACCGTAGCGTCAGGCGAGATGTAACAGATCTGGTAGCCTTTCAGCTCCAATAGCTGGCGTGCTGTCGTCATCATGGCCCTCCTCCGTTGCTCGGATTCAGCGGGTAAACCAAAAAGGGGAAGGTTCTTTATTATTGGAACCCGGAAATCCAATGGATAGTTTGGCACCGTTAAACGGTGATCACAACCAGTGGGTTGGGTACCACGTGCAGTGCCGAACAAAGCGATATTTTGCTGCGTTTTGTACTAGCGAGTCCTACTTAAATAGTGGTGATCCGCATCGGCCCCGTATCGCCCTGGCATGAACCGCTGGCTTCCCTGCGTGGCCGTAGTAAACTGTTATATTTAGCGTATTTACAGTAATATGGTTATAAAGAGGGTCAACAGCCCGCGCATTTGGGGGAACTGTCTTAACAAACAGTGCGCCTGGGCGGGAAGCCCATCAGACTGCATCTAGCCAGATAGTGATGGAAGAACCGGTACCAACAAGACTCGGTAAGTATGAGGTCGCCGAGGAATTAAACCGCGGCAGCATGGGGATCGTGTATCTCGGGTATGACCCTTATGCAGACCGACCCGTCGCCATTAAGGTCGCACTGTCAGAATCACTCAATGACAAGGAATCAGGTGCCCAGTATCGCAAAATGTTCTTCAATGAGGCCCATACAGCTGGGATGCTGACACATCCGAATATCATTAGCGTTCAAGACGCTGGCGTTGATGGGGAGCACTGTTACATCATTATGGAATATGTAGTTGGTGGGGCTACTTTGAAGCCCTATTGCAAGCAGGATAATCTCTTTCCCATAGAAAAAGTTGTGGAGATCATTTTCAAATGCGCCAAGGCACTGGACTATGCGCACCGGGAAGGTGTAATCCACCGCGATATCAAGCCATCTAACATCCTATTTACTGACGATGAAGACGTGAAGATTGGCGATTTCAGCATCGCACACATTACAAAAACTGACGTCACACAGACAATGCCCATCGGTATGGTAGGTTCACCGCGCTATATGTCACCTGAGCAGCTTAAGGAGGATTATATTAGTAACCGGACGGATTTGTTCTCGCTTGGGATTGTGATGTACGAGTTGCTGACGGGAAAGCATCCTTTTCAAGCCGACAAGTTTTCGCGGCTGGTCCATAAGATCCTCAATGAAGAAGCGCCACCGATGAAAAACTTTCGCGCCGACATTCCGGAAGTGCTTCAGAAGATTGTTCAAAAGACGATGCAGAAAGATCCGGATGATCGCTACCAGATGGGCTTGGAGTTGGCGAGCGACTTAAGCAAAGCATTCAAACATCTGGAAGGTCCGAAAGAAGACGTTTCTGCCCAGGAAAAATTTAACGCTCTCAAACAGCTCGATTTTTTCCAAGGGTTTCAGGATACTGAGATTTGGGAGATTCTTCGAGCCAGCGAGTGGCAAGACTACAAACACGGGGAGGAGGTCATCCTAGAAGGGGATATTGACGACTCGTTTTATATCATCGTATTTGGCACCGTTGCTGTAATGAAGGGCGACAAACGCATCAGAACCCTAAGCGACGGCGACTGTTTTGGTGAGATGGGCTATCTCACCAAAAGTAAGCGTACGGCGACCATCGCTGCTGAAGGGGAAGCATCATTGTTAAAGGTCAAGTCTACCGTGATCTCCCAGGTCTCTCTCGATTGCCAATTGCGCTTCCTCAAGGTATTTCTGAGGACACTGATTCAGCGTTTATCTGTTACTACCCAGAAGGTTTCCCAGACCAGCTTATAGTGCGCCTTTGCAGAGCTTATGTACTTGCTGGTGCTTCAAGGTAAGCCAGCAAACCAATAAACGCCGGGTACGGCTCCACGACCAGAAACGTAGGGATGGCGTTGAGATATGATCGGTAACGGCCCTTTTCAATGAAACGCTCACGAAACCGAGAGTGTTGAAGTGCATCGGGCATCGTGGGCAATATTCCACCCGCTAAATATATCCCGCCACGCGCACCAAGCGTTAGCGCGAGGTTCCCCGCGACGGTCCCCAGCATAGCGAAGTACATACTAAGCGCGTTCACTGCAACGGAGTCTTTTTCGTGAATCGCCCGCTGGGATATTTCCTCAGAAGAGCCGGATTGGGCCTCTTGGCCTGTGATCTGGGCCAATGTTTTGTACAGCTCAGCGAGACCAGGTCCTGAAAGGATACGTTCTGCTGAGGCATGACCGAATCGTTCGCGTACTCGATCAAGTACCCGGCTTTCCTCCTCTGTTGCCGCTGCCAAGGTGACATGTCCGCCCTCGGCCAGTAGAGGGGCCCAGCCGTCACCGCATGGGATGAGGCCTGATACGCCAAGCCCCGTCCCGGGTCCGATCACACCGATGGGTGCCCTAGCTCGCCCAGCCCCTGCTCCAATTTGTATCGTGTCCCCAGGTCCCATTCGAGGGATAGCCAACGCAATGGCCGTGAAGTCGTTGATACAGTAAAGCGCGTCCAGTCCCAGCTGCTTGCAAAGCCTGGATAAGGAGAATTCCCAACCGCAGTTAGTCATCCGAATCTTGTCGCCGTCGACCGGGCTTGCTACAGCAAAGGCACCCGTCTGTGGGCGTTCTGCATCAGGCAGTTGCTGTAAGAATGATTCGACCAGTGACGCAAGATCTGGGAAACGCGCATTGTCGAATGTTTCTGTATGGGCAAAGCCCTTGGGGACTCGTGCCAATGTTAATCGCGTGTGGGTCCCGCCAATGTCGGCGAGGAGGCGGGGGGCGGTACCTGCAGGCTGCATTAATCTTCAAGAAACTCTTTTTAGCTTTCGGTGAGTTTCCAAGAGGCCCCTAAGGAAGCCGTCGCGCCATGCATTAATGTCGTTTTTGCGCAGGATCGTCATCATGTGTTGCCAGCGTTCGGTGCGCTCGTTCAGTGGCATGGAGATTGCGTATTGCATGCCTTCAGCGATGCCATCAATGTCGTATGGGTTAACGAACACCGCGGAATCGAGCTCCTGAGCCGCGCCGGCAAGTTGTGACAAGAGCAGCACACCAGGATCGTCGGGATCTTGGGCTGCAATAAACTCCTTGGCGACTAGGTTCATACCGTCTCTTAGGGGTGTGACGACACCAACGTGGCCGATTGATAAAAAGCCCATGACGGAAGCACGTGAAAAGCCTTTATTAATATGACGAATGGGGGTCCAGTCGTATTCGGCGAAACGCCCATTAATTTGACCTACCACTGTGGCTAGCGATCGGCGGATTTCCTTGTATTCGGGGACGTCAGTTCGTGAAGGCGCTGCGATCTGCATGAATACCACCTTGCCCTGGTTGTCCGGGTAACATTCCAGCAGCCGTCCGAATGCCTGAAACCGTTCCGTAAGGCCCTTACTATAGTCCAATCGATCGACCCCGATGAACAATTGACGGCCACCTAGACTGTCTCGCAATTTCTGGGTCTTTTTTGCCTGCCGGCCTTTGGCTGCCATTGCCACGACCTCATCCACGTCGATCCCAATTGGAAAAACATCGGCACGTAAGTGCCGGCCCCAAGCTGTTATCATTTCGCCTCTTTGCGCCTTTCGGCCGATTGCATGCTCAATAGAATCAACGAAGGAACGACGATCATAAGTGGTCTGAAATCCGACCAGATCGTATGCGCACAGATATCTGAGCAAGCGCTCGTAAACCGGTAACGCCCGTAAGACATCAAGGGGCGGAAACGGGATATGTAAGAAGAAGCCGATTGGCTGGGTGACGCCCGCCATACGCAGTGCATTGCCTAGCGGTATCAAATGATAGTCGTGAATCCATAAAATATCATTTGGCTCTAATAAGGGTAGAAGCTTACGGGCGAAGAGCTTATTGACACGCTCGTATCCAACAAAATCCTCACGTCGATATTTAACAAGGTTTAAGCGGTAGTGGAACAGCGGCCAAAGCATGCGGTTCGAAAAACCCATGTAATACTGTTCATAATCCTGAGAAGAAAGGGGGATGGTCGCAAAGGTTACTCCGTTCTGCTGCACCAAGCTGACTTCGGCTGATACAGGATCCATTACTGTGCCATCCCAGCCAAACCACAATCCCGCACTTTCATTCAAGGCTGAGATAATACCTACGGCCAACCCACCTAAAGCAGTCGTATTGTTCTTCGGAACGGCAACCCGGTTGGAAACTACAATAACTCGGCTCAAAACGCTTCCCTCCAGGGCTTGCTCAGGCGCATAGCAGAATCGATCAAGCCCACCATGCTGTACGTTTGGGGAAAATTGCCCCAAAGTTCTCCCGTTGTCGGGTCGATATCCTCAGACAGCAATCCAAGATGATTACGGCAGGCCAGCATGTTCTCAAATAAACTACGCGCCTCGTCCGTTCTATCCAGCGCGGCGAGTGCGTTGATGTACCAGAAAGTACATGCGGTAAAGGCATTTTCTGGTTTGCCGAAGTCATCTTCGCCTGCATAGCGCAGAAGGAGGTTGCCGCGCCGTAGTTGCCGTTCAATAGCAGACACCGTGCCGGCGAATCGCGGGTCGTCAGCCGCTAAAAAACCGAATTCATTCAGGAGCAGCAGGCTCGCATCCAAGTCTTTCCCCCCGAAATCTTGCACAAACGTTTTTTGTTTCGAATCCCATGCGTTTTCACAGATCACTTTATGAATGGTGTCTGCATGGCCCCGCCAGTAACTTACCCGGTTTTCGAGCCTAAGGTGTTTAGCGATTTTTGCCAGTTGGTCACAGGCGACCCAGCACATTACACTTGAAAAAGTATGTACACGGGTTTCGTTGCGGAGTTCCCAAAGACCCGAATCGGGTTTGTTGTATACAGTTACTGCAATCTCTCCGAGTGGTTCCAATCGTTCGAACAGCGCCGCGTCGCCGGGGCGATTCATGCGTTGATCAAAGAATACGTGTGTGGTTGCGGCGATGGCGGAACCGTAAACATCATTCTGAATTTGTTGGAATGCTTGATTGCCGGTCCGCACGGGGCCCATTCCGCGGTAACCGGGAAGTGTTTCAACGATTTTTTCTTCAAGGTCGGATCTGCCGTTGATTCGCAGTACCGGACGCAGTTGATGGTTATGAGAAACTAAGGCGATATTAATGATGTAGTGAAGATAACCTTCCAGTGTTTTGGTTGCCCCAAGACGATTGAGCGTGCTCACCACAAAATGGCCATCCCGAATCCAACAGTAGCGGTAATCCCAATTTCGGCCACTATTTCCTGCTTCAGGGATGGATGTCGTCATCGCAGCGATAATCGCCCCGGTATCCTCGAAGGCGTTAAGTTTAAGTGTGATGGCTGCACGGATCACCGTTTCCTGCCATTCGTAGGGGATCCCTAAATAACGGACCCATTCTCGCCAGTAGGCGTGTGTTTTCTCAAAAAACTCACGGCCAACATCAGTAACAGATTCGTACAAGGTTTCATCCGGTCCAAGCACGAGTGTGATCGTGTCATCAAGGACAAATGGAATTTCATCCAGGATTGCTGTAACGGATGCATCTGTGGTAAGTCGCAATACGAGATCAGGTGCAATATAACGAATGTGATTACTTCCATGAGTCGTAGTTGGCCGGGCAGCGCCGTAATCGTGTGCCGGGCGCAGCTGGATGCGAATCCGTGTGTTGCCAGTAAGAGGTTTAATTTGTCTCACAAGCGTTACAGGACGAAAAGTCCGCCCAAACTGCTTAAAGCGCGGCGCGAAATCCGTAATCTGTATGGCACCGCCACGGCTGTCGTAAAGTTTTGTTATCAGGATCGCTGTGTTGGTGAGGTAATACTGCTCTGAACGCTGATAGTCCAACAGATCGATTGCATACATGCCATGGTCTTTTGCCTCCTTGGTGTCCATCAGCAGTGAACAGAATACGGGATCGCTATCAAAGCGGGGCATGCACGCCCATACTACCTCGCCCTGTTGGTTGATTAAGGCGCCATAACTGCCGTTGCCTACTAGCCCAAGATTTAGATTACTCAAGGTCTCTCCAAGCCTCCGATCCCTCTGCTGCTCTGGCCACAACGTGCACCATCACGGCCGCTGTGCGCGTTGGTGTTGACTTGATATGGATATCAATGACGGTCGAACTCTCCCCATTACAGAATATTCAGTTATCGGGCGTGAATGCTCAGTTGGGCTTCTCAAGGTCCAATTTTCTGCCTGCAGGAAGGGCGTCATCATAGAGGGCTGTAGGCCATGGCGGTGCATATATTATGCAACTAATGACCGGTATGAGGGAAACATGAACGATCTCAATGGGTAGCAATCGAGTTTCGGTGTGGCCGCGAGATCTGCCGTGGCCTCTATTCAGGTAGAACCGGGGGTCGGCTCGGCGCTAGGGTAGCGACCCAGAAAGTTGGGTTAGTCGGCCGTTGTCACCGGCGCTTCGGATCGGTAGAAGGATGGAAAATCTACCGCAGCGCCAGCGGTGTTTGTGCTGTTGGCTTGTCGCCCGCCCGCAGCCCCAGCCGTGTCTGAAACAAGACGAAGGGTTCCTTGGAGATAACATCATCGTTGCGGATATAGAACCAGCTACCCTGATATTGAACGGCCAGATAGGCGTTATCCGGCCGGCTACTGGAGGATTCTATGCGCTATTGGCGTACGCATGTCGCTGAAAAGATCCAGGAAGTTTTGGCGCAGTACACGCCGCGAGTTCCAGTCGATGCCGAGTCGCTGGCTGATCATTTCCTGGTGACATTCGAGGGGGCTTTTATCTTCTCTAAAACACTGGATGAGCCTAAGCTTGTTGCCCATCAACTTGAGCATGTTCGTAATTACCTGGAAACGCTGTTTATAAAAGAAGCCGCCTGATACTAACAATCACCAGCGCAGAACGCCTGACAGCTAAAGTCGAACATAGGCGGGATCGGTACTAATAGTGACTCGTATTATGGCGCCCTGACCAGGATTCGAACCTGGGACCTTCCGCTTAGGAGGCGGATGCTCTATCCACTGAGCTACCAGGGCGATTTGAAGGCCGCCGAATGCCGATTTCCGAAAGGGATAGAGGAGCCGAGAGAAAGCACTCAGCTCCCGTCCGTATGCAAGGACCAGCCGGGACGACCGTTACAGGCCGTTTATTTTACACCTACAAACAAGATTAGTACGAATAGTACGTACAGTGACAGGAGCGTGATTGCCACACCCCAAACTCGCAGGTTTCTGCGGACGTACTGTTCGAAACTCGAATGGGAAATCTCCATGGGTTCAAGCCACTTGCGACTTGATTCCCAGCGGTTCGCCGGCGTGCTAAGTCTGTGCAGCATGAGCTGATTAAACAGGGCCATGGCGCCCACAATGAGCGCCAGAATTGCGCCTAATAATATAAAAACGACGAGACTTAGCCACAAAACGTCCCAGGCGGCGATGGCAAGGGTGAAGCCTGAGAAGGTGTTAGCAAGCAATTGTCCTCCCTGCTCAGGATTCAAGTTGACTACAAGTAGACCAATCTGGACCAATATATAGATCGCCGCAAGCATCAAAATTGCCCCGGCGATACGTGGATATTTCAGTGATAGTGAATCAGTCTCAATCGACGTGTCGAAGGGCTGCGCGACTCTGCGTAGCGATATCCACCGGTCAGTATGAGATGTCAGTGCTTGCAGCTGTTCCGGTGAGATGACCATGATCACGCCGACAACGACTGAAAATACATTACCGAAGACGAGCAACCAGACAAGCCAGTTGACGTAGTTTTGTAAGAGGATGACATCAGTTAAATGTCCTTGCACGGCAAAGCCCCCCGAATGCCTTTTGTAATCTATGCCTAGTTTCATGCAAAAAGTCAACCATTAGTATGCAATTAGCGAAAAAAATTCGTGTGATTTCTGCTATTTCTGTGTGCCCCTTATGTTGCGGTTGCGGCGCTGTCCCAGGGACCGGGGCATCGTAAGCAATGGCCTGCAGAATCAGTTTTAGCTATGGCAAAGGAGTGCCGGGTTTAAGCGTGGCTTGCACGAATCACGCACTCGCAAGAAAGCGCGAACGTGCAGGTATTATTAACGGGATCAACGTTTATTATTGGGGGGTGGTGAAATTGGTGGAGCCGATGGGAGTCGAACCCACGACCTTCGCATTGCGAACGCGACGCTCTCCCAACTGAGCTACGGCCCCGTGGAAACGATTGTATATCATTGTATCTTGCTCGTGAAAAACTCGCTACCTTATGTGCTGTTGAACATGTTTCGCAGGCTATAGCGGCACTATGCGAATGGCAACCAACAAATTCCCCACGACAAATTGCGGGTGGGGAGGCGAATAGAGCGACATTCCTAATCTTATGGTCAGGTTATCGATCGTCATTCCGACCCTAAACCAGGCAGGTGAAGTCCGGAAAAGTTTGTCCAGCCTGCAGCGCTTGCGTGCACAGCACCATGAAGTCATTGTCGTTGATGGCGGTAGTGATGATCGCACACAAGAACTGGCACGATCGCTGGCCGACTACGTGATTCAGAGTGCACGTGGTCGAAGTCGCCAGATGAATGCGGGTGCAGCGCTCGCAAGTGGCGAGATCTTAATCTTTCTTCATGCGGACACCCAGTTGCCTGAGGGAGTGGATCGCTATCTGTCCTCAGCAATGGTGAGGTCTGGTCGTGATTGGGGGCGCTTCGATGTCCGCCTTTCCGGAAGTCATAGGCTCTTTCGTTTGATTGAATGGCTGATGAATCTACGGTCGCGGGTGACTGGGATCGCTACTGGTGATCAGGCGATATTCATTCGTCGCGATCTATTTAGTGAGATTGGGGGGTTTCCGGAGATTGATTTGATGGAGGACATCGCTATCAGCCGTGCACTGAAACACCACGGCCCACCGCTCTGCCTTAAAGCCTGCGTCGTCGCCTCTAGTCGACGCTGGGAGCAGTACGGTATCTTCCGCACCGTCGTTAAGATGTGGTACCTTCGAATGGCTTATATGTTGGGGGCTGATCCATCGAAACTTTCGCAACAATATGACCGTGTGTAACCCGCTAGCTCCGCGGTCATCGTCAGGGTCACTTGCTGCGGTATCGCCTGCCAAAATACGATCTTTGTGCTGTGGATTTCTGCCCAGGTTTCACAACGACAGCGTCAGTATGGATGAATTGCACGATGCCCGTATCTAGTTTAACCTTCGGCAGCCTAAGCCTATTTTGTCTCAGACGGCGATCCATGGAGAGGTGTCCGAGCGGTCGAAGGAGCACGCCTGGAAAGTGTGTGTACGTTTTAAAAGCGTACCGTGGGTTCGAATCCCACCCTCTCCGCCATTGTTCACATGAGGCGCTTGTATCAGTTTTGGCGGTGGCCTGCACCGGTTGTTTACCCGCGTCGCGACGTTGGAAACTCCGTCAGGCCCGGGAGGGAGCAGCGGTAACAGCGGATGCGAATGCCGGGCGTATGGCCGGTGTGGGCTGCCGCCTCCGTGCCTTGAGATCATGACGGCTCCAAGAGAATCCATGAGCTACAAAGTGCTTGCGCGCAAATGGCGCCCGCGCCGGTTTGAAGAAATGGTTGGTCAGGAGCATGTATTGCGCGCACTCACCAATGCGTTAGATAGCGACCGGTTGCATCATGCCTATTTATTTACTGGCACGCGCGGCGTTGGTAAAACTACGCTCGGTCGTATCCTTGCTAAGGCACTAAACTGCGAGCAGGGCGTCAGTTCAAAGCCATGTGGGCAGTGCACCGCTTGTACTCAGATCGATGAGGGGCGCTTTATTGATTTGATTGAGGTGGATGCGGCGTCTCGTACCAAAGTGGACGAGACAAGAGAGTTGCTGGACAACGTCCCGTATGCGCCATCGGTTGGGCGATATAAGGTGTATCTTATCGACGAGGTGCACATGTTTTCAAACCACAGTTTTAATGCGCTCCTCAAAACGCTGGAGGAACCTCCGCCACACGTCATATTTTTGCTGGTGACGACCAATCCTAAGAAAATCCCTGTCACGATCTTATCTCGTTGCCTCCAGTTTAATCTAAAGCGCCTGACATCCAATCAGATCGGGAAACAACTTACGCACATTTTGGAACAGGAAGAGATCGAAAGTGACCGAGTGTCCAGACGCTTGATCGCCGGTGCAGCCGACGGCAGCCTTCGGGACGCTTTGAGCTTACTTGATCAAGCTATCGCTTTTTGCGGCGGCGAACTTAAGGAGGCTGATGTCAGGGCGATGCTTGGGACGATTGACAAGGGTGATGTGCTCGCGCTCATGCAGGCGTTGGTAAAACATGACGCGCGGAACGTGCTTGAACGGATTGATCAGATAGCGGAACAAAATCCGGATTTTGATGCGGTCATTGCGGAGTTATTGTCGCTATTACAGCGTATTGCAATTTATCAGGTGGTTCCGCAGGCGGCGGACGAAACGATGGATGACTATGAGCCACTCATGACTATGGCGAAACAAGCGGAACTGGAGGAGATTCAGCTTTACTACCAGATCGGTCTTGTCGGTCGTCGCGATTTGCCGCTTGCTCCTGATCTTCGAGCGGGTTTTGAGATGATCATGCTAAGGATGCTGGCGTTCACGCTTGGGCAATCAGGGCAAGGATCGGATGTTTCTGATGAAGAATCGAAATCCGTGGCACCGAGAACTTTTGGTAGTCAACAAGTGTTGGCGACGCCAAGTAAAGTGCCCGGTGCTTCGGATTCCGACGACGAGTGGAGTCTGCTGATTGATGAGATGGGACTGACCGGTTTAGTAAGGGAGCTAGCCGGCAATTGCGTGTTGAAAGAAAGGGAAAGCGATAAGTTTAAACTGGTTTTGCCACCGGGGTATCAACATCTTCTTAACCACAATATTGAAGGGCGCCTCCAGGATGCGATAAAGGAACGATTTGGTGAACATGCGCGCCTCGTTATCGCGGTGACTGAACCCAATGCAGAAACGCCTGTCGAGCTTAAAGTGCGTAAGGGTAACGAAATACAGCGGAATGCTGAACGTGCTATCGAGGAGGATTCAATTGTTAAGGCGCTCGAAGAGACCTTCAGTGCCGAAGTGGATAAAGGTTCAATAAGGCCAGTGTAGACAAAGAGTATGCATACCAGGATATTATTTAATGACCGGTTGAGCCGCTGGCGCATTCGTGCTTATCAGAGGAGAAGGTAATGAAGAGCTCACTTGGGGATCTGATGAAACAGGCCCAACAGGTTCAGGAAAATTTAAAGCAGGCCCAAGAGCAACTGACAAACCTTGAGGTTACAGGTGAAGCAGGGGCGGGCCTGGTGCGCGTCACTATGACGGGGCGCCATGATGTAAAACGTGTTGAGATTGATCCGGATCTGTTGCAGGAAGACAAAGCGATGCTCGAAGATTTGCTAGCCGCCGCGGTGAACGATGCCAACAGACGCGTTGAGGAGGCAAGCAAGGAAAAACTGTCCTCCTTAACCGGGGCGTTAGGTTTGCCAAGCGGCATCAAGTTACCTTTTTAGTAGCATAGTTCTGGCTCGCCTTCCGAGGAAAATATGTTAGTTCGCACATGGCTGAATCACAGCTGATAAGTCATCTCATTGATGCGCTGCGCTGTTTACCCGGTATCGGGCCAAAATCGGCACAGCGTATAGCCTATCATCTGCTTCAGCGCGATAACGATGGCGCCCGCCGTCTTGCAGATGCCCTGAACCAAGCAGTGGATAAGGTTGGCCACTGTGAGCGGTGTCGTGCATTTAGCGACCGGGCGCTGTGTCCCCTATGCTCGAGCCCCAAGCGGGATCGGTCGCTGCTATGTGTGGTGGAAAGTCCGACGGATGTTCGGGCAGTGGAAGAAGCTGACTATAGAGGCCTTTACTTTGTGTTGATGGGGCATCTCTCGCCACTGGATGGAATTGGCCCAGAAGATTTAGGCATAGACCAGCTTGGTGCGTTGCTTGATGAGGGTGATATCAAGGAAGTTATTTTAGCAACCAACCTGACTGTCGAAGGAGAAGCGACTGCGTATTATGTCGGTGAGCTGGTGCATGCCAAGGGCATTCGGGCGACGCGGATCGCGCATGGCGTACCGTTGGGTGGGGAGCTCGAGTATATCGACAGCGGTACCTTATCTCAGGCGATCGTTGGCCGTCGGGAGATCTAGATTAGATGCTGAAAAGGCGCCTCCATGGCCTTTTCAGCGCAGGCTTCCCCGAAGTGAATTCGCGCGATCTCGCGAATCGCTTCCGCGATTCGCGGTCAGTCCTATGCTACTTTTTGAACATATAATAGGTAGTGTTAAGGAAGGCAACGACGTCATCAACATCTTCTTCAAACCATTGGAGCTCAAGGCTGAGTTCACATCGCAGGACTTGTTTTCTGAGTTCTGCCAACGTCTTGATTCGGTGGTTCTCTCGCGTATATACAGACGTGTCGTGGCAATGTAAGCAGTTCTGATCGTGTAAGTTACGTCCATTTTGGACGTCAGCTGCATGCAGCGTGTTTGCCCAAAACATTAGATATAAGCCCGGCAAAACACTGAGTAGAGCTGCGATCTGGCGTTTCACGTAGTTTCCGACCAACGCGTGTTTTGATTATGCACGTTTAGATGATAGGTGCGCTACGCGCACGGGCGCAGGCGGATGTGAGTCGTGAAATGCAGAGTAGAGTGGATCTGGTGTGAGTGTATTGGCATTTTCTTTATACAGTTTGACCAGCGCCTGGATTAGAGTGTCGGCTTTCGCCTGCTTCACAGCAAAGTCATCCGCTTCAAATTCATGCTTTCTCGATATGTGTGCGAGCATAGGCTGAAAAAAGAATGTAAATACAGGTATAACAATCAAGAACAGAACAAGAGCAACATGCGCAGAAGGCTGGGTGACGCCAAGCCCGGAATAGAACCAAGGCTGGTTGATCAGCCAGCCGAGAAATGCTAGTCCTATCAAGCTTACTGCAGCCATCAAGATAATCCGTTTTGTGATGTGTTTACACTTAAAATGACCAAGTTCATGAGCGAGCACCGCCTCGATTTCCTCAGAGTTCAGTTCGTCTATTAGCGTGTCAAAAAATACAATGCGCTTGTTCGTGCCGAGTCCAGTGAAATAGGCGTTCCCATGTGTGGATCGTGTTGAACCATCCATGACGAATATTCCCTGACTAGAGAAACCATTGCGTTTCAATAGTGTCTCGATGCGAGTGCGTAGTGCATCGTCCATAAGAGGTCGAAACTTGTTAAATAGTGGAGCAATGAATGTGGGATATACCCACATCATGAGCAGGCTAAAGCCAATCCAAGCGACCCATACATACAGCCACCAAAGTGCGCCGCCGTTTAACATCAACCATAATACTAGTGCAGCGAGTGGCATGCCAATTAACAGAAGCAGCATACCTTGCTTAAGAATGTCGAGGATGAAAATTTTTGGTGTTGTTTTATTGAAGCCAAAACGTTCCTCGATTACAAATGTTCGGTAAGCGGACATCGGTATTTCAAGCAGGGCCATCAGTGCATAGGCAGAAATTACGAATCCCACGCCGGTTGCAAGTATTGGGAGCCCGCCTGACTGCCAAGCACCATCCAGTAGATTAAGTCCACCTCCGAGTGTCCAGATGAGTAACAAAAGCGCGCCTACGAGTAGGTCATACATTCCAAAGCGGGCCTTGGCCTGCGTGTAATCAGCTGCTTTTTGATGCGCGCTGAGTGGTATCGTATCTTGAAATGCGGCGGGCACCTGGTCGCGATGGGAACGAACATAATCGATATGGCGCCTAATGAGCCATCCGTGTATGGCAATGCTTATGGCAATTGCCGCCAGAAATATTAAGGTTAGTTCATTCATTGGCGCATTATCGGCAATAAGCCGTCCGCAATAGTAGCAATTAACATGATGATCTGCTCATCAGAGAATTGCGCGCCGAACTGCATCATAGTACGGTTAGCATATTCTTTATTCATAATCGATATAGGTTCCCGGATATGACCCAATTCCCTGATAATCTTATCTGGATCGACTTGGAGATGACGGGTCTAGATACGGACAAAGATTATATCATCGAGATCGCAACTGTGATCACGGGCAGTCAACTGAATATCGTAGCGGAGGGGCCGGCATTGGCTATACATCAGGATGACACGATTTTGCAGGGTATGGATGAATGGAATACCCATCAACACACTAAATCAGGCTTAGTGGACCGCGTGCGACGCAGCACGCTGAGCGAGGCAGCTGCCGAGCGGATGACGTTGGAATTTGTTAAGCGCTATGTTCCACCTGCCATCTCTCCTATGTGTGGCAACAGCATCTGCCAGGACCGGCGTTTTCTGCATCGTTTGATGCCGGAACTCGAACGCTACTTTCATTACCGTAATCTGGACGTCAGTACCGTTAAGGAACTGGTCAAGCGCTGGGGCAAGAAAGAGTTCGCGAAAAGCTCTAGTCATTTGGCACTTGACGATATACGGGATTCCATCAACGAGCTCCGGAGCTACCGCGAGCAGGTCTTTAATTGTTGAGCCGTGGTACTGCATGCAGCAGATTTGCCGCGCACTCTCTATAGCGCGGAACAGGTGCGAGAACTGGATCGCCTGGCAATTGAGGAGCATGGCATTCCTGGTTCAACCTTGATGGAACGCGCTGGGAAGGTGGCTTTTGGCGTCTTATGCACCCGCTGGCCGCTCGCACGCCATATTTCCGTGTTGTGTGGTATGGGCAACAATGGTGGGGATGGCTATGTATTGGCGCGCCATGCACACGAGGCCGGCCGAGAGGTATCCGTTATTCAAGTCGGGGATGCGAGTCGACTACACGAGGATGCACGTTCAGCCGCCGATGCCGCAACTGCAAGCGGGCTCATCACCGTGCCGTACGATCGCGAGAAGCTTGCAAGGGCCGATGTTGTTGTTGACGCGCTGCTTGGGACTGGCTTGGACCGTGATGTGAGTGGTGAATGGGCCGAGGCGATCAATACGGTGAACGAGCAGGCTGAGGCAGTTCTTTCCATTGACATCCCCTCAGGGCTCCATGCGGACTCGGGCCGCGTCATGGGTTGTGTGGTGAGGGCAGATGCGACCATTACATTCATTGGTTTGAAGCGTGGTCTGTTTACCGGGCAGGGGATGGAGTACAGCGGCGAGGTCCTTTTCCACGACTTAGGCGTGTCTGCAGAGGTCTACCGTGGGGTGGGATCCTCCGCTGAGCGCCTGGACCTTGGCTGCGTTCAGGCGCTGCTATCGCGTCGGCCTCGCGCGGCCCATAAGGGCCGCTTTGGCCATGTGCTTGTCGTGGGTGGCGACGAGGGCTTTGCAGGCGCGGCACGTATGGCGTCAGAAGCCGCCGGGCGAGTTGGAGCAGGTCTGGTTAGCCTTGCAACCCGAAGTGCCCATGCCGGTTATATCTGTGCCGCCCGCCCCGAGATCATGGCGCACGGTACCGAGGATCCGAAAGACCTCGCGCCGCTCATCGAGCGCGCCAGTGTTATCGCGGTGGGTCCCGGCCTTGGTCAGTCTCCGTGGGGCATGTCGCTATTCACCAAGGTAGTAGAGCACACTTTGCCGATGGTATTAGATGCCGATGCACTCAATCTGCTCGCGGCAGATCCCGTCACACGTGATCATTGGATATTGACGCCACACCCAGGTGAAGCTGCCCAGCTACTCGGGTGCAGTATCGCCGAGATCGAAGCGGATCGTTTTACGGCCGCCACCGAAATCCAGCGTCGATTTGGTGGCGTGGCGGTCCTTAAGGGGGCGGGTACCGTGATCACGGATGCGAACGGACAGTGTGCGGTTTGCCATCAAGGCAATCCTGGTATGGCGAGCGGCGGGATGGGCGATGTGCTCACAGGCTGTATTGCGGGTTTCCTTGCCCAAGGGTTCAGCGCTGGCGATGCGGCGCGTGTGGGCGTCTGTTTGCATGCTGCGGCCGGCGACCTTGCGGCTAAAGAGGGTGAGCGAGGGCTGCTGGCAAGTGATCTGATGCCGTGGCTCCGTCGACTTGTTAATCCGGATATTTCATGAAACTTGCGATCGCCGACCCCGCCGCCATGGAAGCACTCGGGGGGGGCCTCGCCAGACACTGTCCGACGGGAACAAGCCTCTTTCTTCAGGGTGAGCTGGGTGTTGGGAAGACCACGTTGGCCAGGGGTTTTTTGCGTGCGCTGGATTATAAGGATGTTGTAAAAAGCCCCACCTTTACCCTGGTCGAATCCTACGACCTTGGGGGACGCAGGATTTATCATTTTGATCTGTATCGGTTAACCAATCCCCGGGCGCTGGAGGAATTAGGGTTCCGGGACTATTTCGATGGCGAGGCGCTGGCCTTGGTTGAATGGCCCGAGCACGCCGCTGGCCGGTTGGGGACCGGTGATATCCTTGTGCGTATTGCCTACGCGCCTTCCCATCGTGCGGTGGTCCTTGAGTGGCAGACTCCTGCTGGGCGCGCAGTCCTAAACCAGCTTTCTTTTCCTTAAGCCGCGCGTGGCTTGTGTCTATAGCGAGTCCGCCCTCGTGGGATTTGCCGTTACCGCGCCATTTCCGTTGGCTCTGCAGACATAAATAGCTTGAAAAGCAAATACATATGAAATTTAGCTAAAAACTGCTTGAAATTACCTGAATAAGGACTACAAAATAAAGAAACTATTGATACAAGATTGCACTGGATATGCGCTTAGTTGCCGCCTTGGTTCTGTTGCTGCTGCCGGGGTCGGTTGCGGCTCAGCCTGTGGAACTCAAAAACGTCCGCATTTGGGCTGCACCCGACAATACGCGTGTGGTGTTTGATGTCACAAGCCCAGTTGATCATAAGCTGTTCACGTTAGCGAGTCCGCATCGCGTCGTCATCGACATGCGCGCTGCGCGATTTCGTCGATCACCCCGGCAACCGTCGGCGAGCGATAAGCTGCTGGCGGGCATACGTAGCGCCCCGCGGAACAACACTGATCTGCGGGTAGTGTTGGATCTGAAAAAGCGGGTAAAGGCCAAGAGCTTTTTACTTAAACCAAACGAACGCTACGGCCATCGGCTGGTGGTCGACCTCTACGACATCCAAAAGCACAAAAAGTCACGATCAGGTGCCGATCGAATTCCGAGTACAAAATCTAAAAATGGCGTCAGAAATGTGGTGATCGCCATCGATCCCGGCCATGGCGGCGAGGATCCTGGGGCACGTGGCAAGCGAGGTACCTATGAAAAGGATGTCGTGCTCTCGATCTCGAAGCGCCTTGCAAAATTAATTAACAGCGACCGCGGCATGCGCGCGGTGTTGGTTCGCAAGGGCGATTATTTCGTGAGGCTGCGCAAACGCATGGAAATTGCTCGCGAGCACAAGGCAGATTTGTTTATCTCGATCCACGCCGATGCGTTCAAGCAGCGCAACGTTCGGGGGTCGTCCGTCTACGTCTTGTCACAACGCGGGGCGAGCAGCGAGGCCGCACGATGGCTTGCGGAGCGTGAAAACGCGTCAGACCTTATCGGTGGTGTCAGCCTTGATGATAAAGACGGTGTTCTGGCTTCCGTATTGTTCGATCTGTCCCAGACTGCCACACGCGAAGCCAGCACCGATGTAGCATACCGGGCGCTGGCCGAGTTGAAGAAAGTAGGAAAGGTACATAAACGCGGTGTGCAGCATGCGGGCTTTGCGGTCCTTAAATCGCCCGATATCCCCTCCATACTGATCGAGACGGCTTATATCTCTAATCCCTACGAGGAGAACAGGCTCCGCGATCCAGGGCATCAAGATGGAATTGCGCGTGCCATATTTAGGGGGCTCAGCGGCTATTTCCAGCATCATCCGCCACCTGGTACGTTGTATGCGGCACGCGAACACGTCATAGCGCGGGGTGAAACGCTTTCTGGAATCGCACAGCAGTATCGGGTGAGCCAAAAAAGTCTGCGTGTTACGAACAAGCTACCTGATGACCGCTTACAGGCGGGGCAGAAGCTTCGTATTCCGGTAGGAGAAGGCGGCTAACAAGAAGTCCACAGTGATGCGATAGCGGGGTTCGCCGCGCTACTCGCCCATGGCGAACGGACAGCACGACATCCCGTATAATGTCGGCGTCATGACTGATGTTGGTTTACCCTCCCGCATTCGGATTCTGCTCCCTCACATCGCGAATCAGATCGCCGCCGGCGAGGTGATCGAACGTTCTGCATCCGTCGCCAAAGAGTTGCTCGAGAACAGTCTCGATGCTGCTGCCACGCAAATCGATATTGCCGTAGAGCACGGCGGAGTCCATTTGATACGGGTGCGCGACAATGGTGCTGGCATTCACCGTGATGACCTTCTACTTGCACTGTCTCGCCATGCTACCAGTAAGATTGCCTTGCCCGAAGATCTCGAACGGGTCTCGACACTCGGATTTCGTGGGGAAGCGTTACCGAGTATTGGTTCGGTCTCCCATCTTTCCTTGGTGTCCCGCACGAAGGAAGATGAGACGGGGTGGGCAGTGAATGCAGAGGGCGAGAAGGCGCCGACGGCGAGCGAGCCACGGCCTCACCCACCGGGCACCACGGTCGAGGTGCGCGACCTATTTTTTAATATGCCAGCGCGGCGCAGGTTTCTGCGCTCCGAAAAGACTGAATTCCTCCATTTGCATGGGCTGGTGAAACGGATTGCACTGAGCCGCTTTGACGTCGGGATCAGTCTGCACCACGACCAACGTCCGGTGCTCAATGTGCGCCCGGCTAAGTCCGATGAGGAGAAAGATCGCCGGCTTACCAGCCTATTCGGTGCCGCATTTTTGGGGCGTGCCAGACGCATAGATTATCAGGCGGCCGGTCTTCGAGTCTGGGGCTGGCTCGGTCTACCTGCCGCCGCGCGCAGTCAGACCGATATGCAGTATGTCTACTTGAATGGTCGCATCATCCGAGACAAGCGGATTAATCATGCTCTTCGCCAGGCCTACGACGATTTACTCTATCCCGGTCGGCATCCGGTTTACGTCCTCTATTTGGAAGTGGATCCCTCTTGTGTCGATGTCAACGTGCATCCCACCAAGCATGAAGTGCGTTTTTGGGATCCTCGCACTGTTCATGATTTTCTTTACGGACGTTTGCATCAGGCATTGAGCGAATGTTCTCCACTGATCTCGGCCGATGGTGGCGAATCACTACCCCCTTGGCCCGTCGCTCGAGCGGCTGGTGCGCATGCGCGCTGGGCCGCTCATGGCCGCTGGCCTCAACCCCCCCCGGGCGCCTTAGTTCAAGATCGGACTCGACATCATTCGATCGCTTCTGAGACCGTTGTTGCGGAGGCGTCAGCGTCTCGGGCAGCGAAGCAGGCGCCACCACCGCCGCTTGGTCGGGCGCTGGCGCAACTGCACGGCAAATATCTGATCGCCGAGACGCGTTTAGGCATAACGCTGGTGGATATCCAGGCAGCTCAGGCGCGAATCGCCTTTGCCCGGCTAACAGCAGCGTATGAAAGTGGCCCTGTGCGGTCGCGTCCGCTGCTTCTCCCCGTGGGTATCGTGGTGGCAGAGACTATGATCGATTTGGCTGTCGAATTTGCATCAGACCTGGCCCGGGTTGGGTTGGTGGTCGACCGCGTCGGCCCGGATAGGCTCATGGTTCGAGAGATCCCGGCGCTGCTAGTGCGAGCGAATGTGGAGGCGTTGGTACGAGATGTGCTTGCGGTGACTGCCGATCATTCACGGGATGGGAACGCGAACGCATTTCCTCAATCTTTGCTCGCTACGTTGGCGGCGCATGCACACTATGAACCAAGTGGCCATCTCGACCTAGCAGAGTTGAACGTGCTGCTTCGCGATCTCGAGCAAGTCGACGCCCATGCCGAGAAAAGCCATGAAGGTGTTGTATGGAGGGAGCTTTCGCTCGAGGCGCTAGATGCCCTATTGCGACGGAGAAAATGATTAAAGGCCGAAGGCCATCTGCCGGGCGACCCACTAAACGGAATGGCGGTGTGCCGATCGATGATCAGCATTTGCCTCCCTTGATTTTTTTAATGGGGCCAACAACCGCGGGAAAGACGCGGCTTGCCGTTGAGCTTGTTGAGCGCTTGCCTTGCGATGTCATCAGTGTCGATTCGGCAATGGTGTATCGGGGCATGGATATCGGCACGGCCAAACCGACACGGGACGTGCTTGATCGGGTGCCCCACCGGTTGATCGATATTTGCGATCCGGCTGAGCCCTATTCTGTGGCCCGGTTTCGCAGAGATGCGCTCCGCGAGATAGAGGATATCAGCAGCAAAGGAAGGATCCCGTTATTGGTGGGGGGTACGGGGCTATATTTCCGCGCTTTGCAAAACGGTATTTCGAAACTGCCTTCGGCTGACAAGCGTCTCCGTGCGTCACTCGAAGCTGACGCACGTGCACAAGGTTGGCATTCCCTGCATGCGCGACTGGCGGAGGTTGACCCCCCCTCGGCAAACCGAATTCATCCAAATGACCCTCAACGCATACTCCGTGCCTTGGAGGTGTTTGAACTCACCGGGCAGCCGCTGACGGATCATTTTTCGCGACAGACACGAGATTCTCTGCCTTATCGGGTGGTGAAGTTCGTGCTGGCACCTCGTGAACGCGGGGTGATTCACCAATCCGTGAAGACACGTTTTCACCGAATGCTGGAGCGCGGCCTCGTTGACGAGGTGCGGGGTTTGTATGAGCGGCGTGACTTGGGCCCACACCTGCCGTCCGCTCGGATTGTTGGCTATCGTCAGGTTTGGCGCTATTTGGAGGGGTCGTTGGATTACCCGGGGATGGTGGAGCGTGCGATTGTTGCAACGCGTCAATTAGCAAAACGTCAGTTGACTTGGCTGCGCTCAGAACGTAATGCCACCTGGTTTGACGGCAGCGACGAAGATGTACTTGGTAGCCTGTTGAAGTTCTTGGAGGGAGCCCCGATGGTTACAGGACGATTGTAATATAATGTTAAAAAAGCGCGGTGGTGCGATAATATGAACCCCGTTACGTACCGAAATATAACTATAAATATTAAGGAGATCATCATGAGCAAGGGGCATTCACTCCAGGATCCGTATCTCAATACTCTACGTAAAGAACGCGTCCCAGTGTCTGTTTACTTGGTAAACGGCATAAAACTCCAAGGGCAGATCGAATCGTTCGATCAATTTGTGGTATTGTTAAGAAACTCGGTAAGCCAAATGATCTACAAACACGCCATCTCTACCGTGGTGCCAGCGCGGAATATCAAAATCCCCAGAGATGAAGACAGCGGAGAGGACTAATCTCTGCTATTTGGTGAGTCAGCGTCGAGCCAATGCCTTTGTTCGATAATATAGATAGTGGCGAACGTACCATTCTGGTGCACTTGAGCTTCCGAGACACGGAAGTTAATGAGGAACTACAGGAGTTTAGGGAGCTTGCCGCATCGGCCGGCGTTTTCCCGCTCGCGACGTTAACGGGTTCGAGAGAGGTGCCGGACCCGCGATACTTTGTGGGTAGTGGGAAAGCGCAAGAGATCAAGAAGTGCGTTGCCCAGTGTAGCGCAGACATTGTGCTCTTCAATCATGCACTGACGCCTGCCCAGGAACGGAATCTGGAACGCCTGGTAGGCTGCCGTGTACTTGATAGAGCGGGCCTCATTTTGGACATCTTCGCACAGCGTGCTCGTACCTATGAGGGCAAGCTGCAAGTAGAACTTGCACAGTTGCAGCATCTGTCCACCCGACTCGTGCGAGGGTGGACACACCTTGAACGTCAGAAAGGCGGTATCGGATTGCGGGGACCTGGTGAAATGCAGCTTGAAACGGACCGTCGGCTGATTGGGCAACGGATCAAGCATATCCACCAGCGCCTGGAAAAAGTGAGACGGCAGCGGCAAATGGGACGAAAGCTGCGCCGCAAGGCGGCGTTGCCGATTGTCTCGCTAGTGGGTTACACGAATGCTGGCAAGTCGACCCTGTTCAATCGTCTAACGGGGGCAGCAGTCTACGCCGCGGATAAGTTATTCGCGACCCTTGATCCTACGTTGAGGCGGATTGAGCTGTCCGGTTGCGGCTCCATGGTCCTCACAGATACGGTCGGGTTTATTCGGCATCTCCCGCATGATCTGGTGGCGGCCTTCCGCGCAACGCTGGAAGAGGTCCGCGAAGCCAATTTGTTGCTGCATGTGATTGATGCCCACGACGAGCAGCGACATGAGCGGATAGAGCAGGTCAATGAGGTCATTCAAACCATAGGCGCCTCACGCGTTTCCCAGGTGGAGGTCTACAATAAGCTTGACCTACAGGATAATGACGTGCCCAGAGCGGAGCGGAACCAGGATGGGCGTATTCACCGCGTCTGGTTGTCTGCAAAGACGGGGGCTGGTTTGGAGTATCTCACCGCAGCCCTCTCCGAACAGGTCAGAGAGGATACTGTCAGGCGCTGGCTCCAAATTCCTGCCTCGGCCGGAAGGCTGAGGGCGCGTCTCTTCCAGCTCGGTGCGGTCCGACAAGAGTGTGGCAATGAGGATGGTGGGTGGATGCTGGAAGTGGAGCTTCAGCGGCGGCGCCTTGACCGGCTGTGCCGTGATGCGGGTCTGGATTCTGAGCGGGTTGCAGTGGGACTGGCAGCCACTTAAAATCCACCGTGCCGAGAGAGCGGCGGTTCGAACATTACACTGGAGAAATAATCATGGGTTGGAATAATCCCGGCGGCAACGGGAGTA
>JAPUIX010000039.1 GCA_027296625.1 Gammaproteobacteria bacterium
TCATTTCCTGCGCGCCTGCCTGACTGCCGGGCAGCCAAAGCAACAAAAATAATAACAGTTCGCTGAATCTGATCATGGAGATCAATGATCGATAGTTGAAGTGCTTCATGACCGTACTCTGTTGATTTCGGGGGTCTCCTATCTCAATGCGCGGAATTCTCGAGACCAACGCCAAAACCCCGAAAAAATGTGTTCCATAGGGCAGATCGGCCGGTATCTGGCGCAATTTCGATGCATCCGTCGCATTGACAGTTCGAGGCACATCCGAATTCTTAGGAGTACAGTCATGAACTCGCACGCATCGACCCGCCAATACTTTTCGCTAACGCATCTGCTCGCGTGGATGCTGATCATGATGATTGCGGCCGCCCCGGCTCATGCAGGGAGCAAGTCCAAGGACCGCGAGGCGGAGGAAGAATCGATCGGTAACGTTCTTAAAGAACCACTTGAGCGAATCCCCGGACCGAGGCGATCGGTGGCGGTAGCTTCGTTCGGTGCGACGAGCGCCTTCCTGTCGCAATATGGAGTCACCGACGTCGGTGGCGGAGTGGCGGCCATGTTGACCACCGCACTGATCGAATCGGGCCAATTTGTGGTGGTCGAACGGGCCAGGCTCAGTTCCGTGCTGGCAGAGCAGGAACTGGGCGCTAATGGTCTCATCAATGGCGATAGTCGGCCGTCGCTCGGACAGCTCGTGGGGGCGCAACTCCTGATCCTGGGAGAAGTAACGACGTTCGAACAGACCAGCAAAGGCCGTGGCTTCAGTATAGGTATCGGTCTAGGCAAGAAAAAACGCCTGGGACTGTCTCCACGATCACAGACCGGCGTGGTCGGCATTGATGTGCGGATCGTCGATACGACAACCGCGGAGGTAATCTCGGCCTTTCACGTGGAGAAAGAGGCGAAGTCGAAAGCCGTGGCTTTGAATTTCAGCGCGGATGACTTGAGCCTGGGTAACAGTAATTTTCACCGTACACCACTCGGCAAGGTAGCGCGCGAGGCGGTGAACGACATCGCCCAACGGTTTGCCCAGACAGCAGCGGATCAACCCTGGATTGGCAACATCGTGGACGTCGACAGAGGCGAGGTCGTCATCAATGCCGGAGCCAGATCCGGTATCCGAACCGGTGATAAGTTTCTAGTCTATCGCATCGCCAAGGTATTGACCGACCCGGCAACTGGTGAGGTGCTCGGTCAACGCACGAGCACCATAGGCAGCATGATGGTCGTTGATGTTCAGGACAAAATTGCGTTCGGTTCGTATCGAGCCATCCACAACGTGATACCCCGGCGCGGTGACTCGGTAGTACAAATCGGCAAAGATTGGTAGATTTACTTTGGCAATCGCGCTTAAGACTCTACGGCTCCGTTGTGTAAATCTCTTGATCCGTGGCACATACAAGAACGGCCCCTGATGGGGCCGTTCTTGAACTGGTGCCGAGAAGAGGACTTGAACCTCCACGACCTTACGATAACCAGCACCTGAAGCTGATGATGCACCTATCCGCTCCAAAGCAGTCATTCGTTATTAATGGTCGAGTGACCGCATTTGGCCGAAAGCAGACGGTCAGATAGACGGTTTTGGTGTGTTCTGAATGACCGCTCTAGATGAAAGCAGACATTCAGAAACTAACCCTCGAAAATTCGCTGCTGAATGTCCCCTATAGCCCCGATAGCTGCCGTTGGGCTACACTTGGCCTGACGGGCCGCTAATGACCCAAAGCGGACGTTAGGAGCTTTACTTCGGTACAATCTTTCGACCCGGGAGGAATCACCTACTGGCTCGCAACATGAAGAACTTCATCGCGGAATGTCGCCGCCGCCGGGTTTTTCGGGTGTTGGCTATGTACATCGTTGCTGCTTGGATAGTTCTGCAAGTGGCCGATCTTGCGTTCGAAAGCTGGGATATTCCGTCGGGAGCGCTACGTTATGTCTGGATTGGAGTCATTCTTGGAATTCCGATCGCGCTGATATTTGGCTGGCGATTCGACGTTGTTGGCGGTCGAATCATGCATACACCTGCCAGTGTCAAATCTGCCGATCTTTCCTTGCGACGCGCTGATTTTGTGATTCTGGCGACATTGGCCGCCGCAGTTGTTGCGACACTTTTCGGGGTAGGGGCTGAGATAACAACAATCCGGACGCCCCAGCCGGACCAGATAATCGAGGCCAACGTAGATCCGAATTCGATCGCCATATTGCCTTTCAAGTTTACGAGCGCGGACAAAAACAGCGCGGAATTTCAGGCAATCGGTATCCAGGACGATCTGCTTACCAGGCTGTCACAAATAAGTGCCTTGAAAGTCATATCACGAACGTCGGTAGAGCGATATCGGAATACGACGAAGAGCATTCATATGATCGGCGAAGAACTTGGCGTTGGCAAGATTCTAGAAGGGGGCGTGCAGCGCGTCGGAGACCAGATTCGAGTCAACGTTCAGCTAATTGATGCGCTAACAGATAAACATCTTTGGTCGGATACCTATGATCGAAGTTTGACGGCGACCGATGTTTTTACGATGCAGTCAGAAATTGTGGAATCGATCGTTCAGGAACTGAAAGCAAACCTCACATCTCGGGAATCTCAGCAACTGTTAGCGATGCCGACAAGAAATTTTGCGGCGTATACCGCTTATATTAAAGGCAAGAATCAAGCTGATATCGAATCCGTTGAATCATTGAATTTGGCGATTGACAGTTTCAATTCGGCTGTCGATCTCGATCCGGATTTCGCTTTGGCTTATGTTGGACTTGCAGACGCATATTTAGCGCTTGGCGCAAATTTTTATGGGGCGCTGCCGATCGATGAAAGCAATGCACTTGCTGAGCCGCCTCTGGTCAGGGCATTAGAACTGGACGACAGTCTCGGCCAGGCATATGCAGCTCTAGGTCTGCTTAGGCAACAGCAAGGAAACTTGCAAGCGGCGGAAGAAGCCTATGAACAGGCGATTGTGATGCAGCCAAACAACTCACGCGCGTTCAACCTGTATGGCCGCTTGCGCTGGCGCCAAGGCAGGCGCGAAGAGGGAGACGAGCATTTTCAAAAGGCGCTGGCCCTCGATCCATATTCTGTGCCGGTAAATTTCAGTATCGCCCGCAGCTATGATGAATCGGGTTTATTCGAGGAGGCATTGACCAGATATTTGCGGGTTGTCGAAATTGAACCAGATCACGCTTTTGCATATGTATACATCGCCGCAATTCATTACCTCGTCTACGGTCGTGCCGACGTGTCTCTCATCTGGTATCACAAAGCGGCTGCAAACGATGCGCTTAGCTCGAATCTGCAAGCGGTTCCAGCGATCGCCTACCTGGAACTCGGCGACGTGCACAGTGCGAGGGAGTGGGTAAACAGGGGTCTGAAACTGGAATCGAAGACATTTTTTTCGATCTGGTCCAGCCTGCTTCTAAATATGTATCTAGGAGAACATGAAGCAGCAGAGCGCGACGCACGCAGTATGCTCGAATTTTACCCTAAGAACGCGGGCGCATTGTATTTGCTTCGCAATGCGGATCTCGCGGCCGGTCGTTATGAGGTCGCTCGGTCGCGCTATGCAATCGCCTTTAGAGAGCTAACAGAACCCGAAACACCGGAGGTCAATTCATCCAACTACAATGCTGCAGTCGATCTGGCTCTTGTTTTGATACGCTTGGGTGAG
>JAPUIX010000040.1 GCA_027296625.1 Gammaproteobacteria bacterium
TGGCCGCCAACATCAATTGCCCCATGCTGTTCCATTTCGGTTCCTTAGATGGCAACCCCTCGGTGGAAGACCGGGACAAGCTGGACGCTGAGCTTACGCGCTTGGGCAAGAGCCATGAGTTCTTTACCTACGAAGGCGCGAATCATGCGTTTATGGACTTCACCAACCCGGAGCGCTACCACGAAGAAGGGGCGAAACAGGCCTGGCCCAGGACCATCGACTTCTTCAACAAGCATTTGAAGGGCGCTGCCGTTTCCGCCTAACGCCGTTGAGCTGTCTCCAAGGTAGTGCTACAGAGGTAATGCTACTTGTAGCAGCGTAAGAACGTAATCACGTTTACTCAAAAACATCACACATTCTCAGCTCAGATTAAGGGGTAACCGTACAATCGGTGCTAAAAGTCCCGATTCCAATATTTAATAATTTCAATGGCTTATAAGGGTTAAAAACCATTAAGCCAATAAAAACAAAGACTTTCTGCGATTTGTGAAAATCTCGATCTTGAGCATGTATATTTGGCTCTTGACAGGGTCATGACGGTGAATTCTGCGTATCGAAGTGCACAATGGCGTCTTCAGAGTGAGAAATCCCAGCAGGAAGACCAATATCAGGCTGGAATCGTGCATAGGGAGGAAAATCGCAGCAGGTTATTGAATTTAAGTCACATAGAAGTTTTACTCGCTATAAACAATTGATTTTATTGAGTGACGGACGCTTGTCGTTCCCGAATATCCATCACACCGAAAAATCCTTGATCCTTCCTCCATGTGGGAGCAAATTGGGCAGCACGATCAGACCGAAAACGCTGGCCTTTGAAATTCAGACCGCCAAGCTTTCTCAGGAGTCGACCTGCATGGCACATCGCCCGTCAACATGGCTGCATAAGATCGTTGAGGCCGTAGCATCCTGCATGGAGGCCCACAGTGCAATGGGAGCGATGGGGTGGCGGTATCAGGAGGATGACGAGCTTGCCGAACTCGTCGTCTATGCTACACCCGTGGAACTCGTCGGCGGGGAACACGACGGCGCCATCGTGATTCCGGGATTCTGCCTGGATGTGCAGGCGTTACAGGACGTGTTCGAGCGCGTAACCGATCTCCAGTGGAACGCGCAAGGCTTAGGACCCGACGATGATGACGGTCCCCATATCTCGATCGAGGGGACTTACCAGGGCCATCACGTCTGGCTGCGGGTGCTGGCGGAGGCTCCCGAAGATGAAGAGCCCGGTCTAAAACTCGACACGTCCGCCTCCCCATGAACGTGCAAGCTGACCCGGGTCGTTTGTGCCTCTATGCCGCTCGGCGTTCATAATGGTGATGCAGGCCTCCGAGTTCAGGGACGGCAATCACCACACCTACTTCGGGTGGTTCCACGGCTCGCGGTTCTGGGCAATCCATGTCGAGTGATAGATGTGTGCGAAACCGGTGATAATAGCTCACGTACTCGGTTAGCAGACGCTTGAGATGCCGTTCGTTGAGTACGATCACCTGATCGAGCATGTCGCGTCGAATACTGCCAATGACCCTTTCGCAGTATGGATTCTGCCACGGACTGCGAGGCGCGGTCTTGACCTCTTCGATGCCTATGGTGCCGACGCGCTGTTGGAACTGCGCCCCGTATATCGCGTCCCGGTCGCGTAGAAGATACCGGGGCGCCTCGTCCCACGGAAACGCCTCCACGACCCGCTGTGATGTCCATTGCGTTGTCGGATGCTCTGTCACGTTGAAATGGGCGATGCGCCGCCGCTCGTGGGTGAGGATCACGAACACGAACAGCACCTTGAACGTGACGGTGGGAACGGTAAAGAAATCACAGGCGACCAGGTCTTTGACATGGTTGTTCAGAAAGGCTATCCAGGTTGGTGAGTGCGGTTTGCGGACCTGCGGTCGATACTTCTCTACGGTCGATTTGGCCACGTTGATGCCAAGCTTACGGAGCTCTCCAACGATTCGAGGAGAGCCCCACGTTGTATTGGATTTCCACATGTCCCGGATGAGCTCACGGACTTCTCTGGAGATCGCGGGTCGACCGGGTTTGCCGTTCTGGCTGAGCTGTCGCCAGTAAGCTCGGAACCGTTTCTTTTGCCAGGCGATGACCGTACGGGGCTGAACGAACTCAAGGGCCTGTTGCCAGCCAGGCCAGAGACGCGAGAGCCAGACCCAGAGCAAGCGATCCGTTGGCCGAAGCTTCGGGCGGGAGATGCTCTGCTTATAAACGGCGACCTGATGTCTCAAAGCAATGAGTTCCATCTGCATGGCGAGACGTGAGCGGAACCATGTTCCGATGGATGCGAGAAGGACAGAGACGATGGCTGGCATGATCAGAGACCTTATCGCGAGAGGTAAACGGAAACGGGAAAATCCATCGCTCAAGAGTGATCATGGTCGGAGTAAATGTCAAGAATTTCAACTGATTCGGGTTTTCGGGACGGACAATCAAGGATTTTTCGGTGTGATGGATATTCGGGAACGACAGCTCGTAGAGGTGATCACCTTGCACCAATTCAATGGCGTTTTGCAGTGTCTCGACGGTGCGCACATAGTCGCCTAGGAAGTAGGCGTGGGCGCCAATGATGAAGTGGGCGCTGACCTGTGTGCCGACATCCTCGCTGGCCGTGCCCAAGGCAAGCGCACGTTGCCCGACAGCACGCGCCCGGTCATACGCACCCTGGGTCCCGAGATATTGCGCCATATGGTAGGAGACCCGTCCCAGCCGTTGCGCATCGTTTAGCGCTTCGGCAAGCGTTTCAGCTTCGTGGAGGTCATCGAAGGCCCGTTCAATCTTGCCGAGGGTGATGCGAGCCGTGTACAGGCTGATTCGGAGATCAATCGCCAACTCGTGCAGGCTGCGTTGCGCCGGCAGATGCGGGAGCGCCGTCAAAGCCTGTTCGAAACAGATTACAGCCTCACGGGAAGCCGAATGTGTCATGGCCTTTTCTCCCGCTTGACGAAAGTACAGGAGGGCTTTGTCCCACACCTCACCCCGCAGGGCGTGGTGCGCCAGACTCTCGACCTGCTCCATGTAGCGATCCCCGAGCATCACTTCCACGGCGTGCAGAATCTGGCCATGCAGCACCCGCCGCTGCTCTTGAAGCAGACTGCCGTAGGCCACCTCATGAGTCAGGGCATGCTTGAAGGTATATTGGCGCTCGGGAAACAGGCTGGTCTCGTATAGGAACTCCGCCGCCTGCAAGTGGGTCAGGCCTGGGCTGATGAAAATTAGCCAACCATAAGTGATTCGAGCCTCGGAGAAATCGGCACCTTTTTGTTCTTACCAACGACCCGTGAAAAGTATTTTTTCGATTGACCGGCTGGCCGTTTTGGATTCAAATGCGTGTAGCACTTTTCCCCGATCAGAAACGTATTTGGAGCCTTGCTATCCCATGACATCCGATCACGACCGGAAGAACT
>JAPUIX010000041.1 GCA_027296625.1 Gammaproteobacteria bacterium
CTATCCAAACACAGCGTGCTCCAGAAACACTAGCGCGGCCGGGTGAGCGCGGGCCACAGTAATCGACGCGTTTTACGATTACCTCTCGCAGTGTATTCACATTCCGATATGTATCCCCCTGATGGGGCTGCATTGCTGACGGGATAAGCTCACGCGACCCCGCGCAGTTAGTGGCGATCAACATTATGCCAATCAATCCTAATCGTAACATACTTTACTTACGCTTTGCGATCGAGTTTTAGAAAGTAATGATTCTAGTACTTGACGTGATACCGTGTCCACCAGTAGGGGTGTTCTCATTTTTGCACTTCCGCTTTGAACCCCGTTTCTTCTAGGTTAACCTTCTCCACTTGACCATGGTCGGCAAGAGCCTATCCCATTACAAGATCCTCGAAGAACTTGGCCGCAGCGACAGGGGAATGGATACACGGACGGATGATATGTCGATTGGTGATACCCTGACGAGAACCGAATAGCCACGTGCCTCTGTTGCACCAAGTCTTTGTGGCTGTTACAAATGTATTAGGTGAGGATCGTATGCGATAAGAATAATTGAGCTCGCAGCGAGAGGTAGGCAGGATTGTCTTGCTGCACGTGGTCCGTAGAAGACCTGTTAGGCCGATCTTGCTGTATTCCAATAACCACAAAGAAGGAGGAAGATCATGAGGCCGAAGATCTGTGTTGCCTGGATCTTGGCGTCGGTGCTTTGGACGTTAGTCGGTTGCCAGCCGGTGCAGGAAAGTGGCGGCCTCGTTTTCGTAGGCGTCAATATCGTCGATGTTAACCAGGGTCAGATCCTGGCAGATTACAGCGTAGTGATTGAGGGCAATCGCATCGTTGAGGTTGGACCATCGGCGCAGGTAAACCCGCCAGCTAGAGTTCAGGTTGTAGACGGTTCAGGCAGGTACCTCATGCCCGGTCTGTGGGACATGCACACCCATTTGTTTGATGTGGATACACCGGGTGCAACGGAAGTCACTTTTCCGCTGCTCGTGGCCAATGGCGTGACTGGCGTTCGGGACACTGGGGCCATGCTTGATTTGCTGTTGTACTGGAGGGATGAGGTGGAATCCGGCCGCGTCATCGGGCCCCGCATTATCGGAACGGGTCGGCTCGTCGACGGCCTCCCCGTTGTTTACCCACTCATGTCGACGATTGTACAGAGCCCCGATGACGGGCGCCAATTGGTCCGATCCCTGGCTCTACGGGGAGCAGACTTCGTCAAAGCCTACGAAATGCTCCGTCCAGAAGTGTTTATGGCGATTGTCGACGAAGCGCAGCGCCGTGGTCTTCCGGTTGCTGCCCACGTCCCGCTGATGGTAGATGCTGGGGATGCCTCGGACGCGGGGGTGCGCAGCTTTGAGCACCTCCGAAATATCGCACTGGCTTGCTCTGAAGATGCCGAAGCATTGCGCAGGAGTCGCACGGAACTCATCGAGGACGGGGCTGGCCGGGTTGGAAAGGAACTTCGATCCGAGATCCATTGGCTCCAGCGTCCCCTTGCGATCGCGAAGTATGACGCTGAACGGTGCGCCGCTCTTCTGGGGCGTCTGGCTCGCAACAACACGTTCCAGGTGCCCACGTTGTTCGTGATGACCGCTCAGACTCAACGTCCTGACAGGGTGAACAGAATTCAAGAAACCTTTCGTTTCGTACCAGAAGTCGATCGCGTAGCCTGGGAGAAGAACTCAACACTGGTGGATAGTTATGGGCCGGAGACCGAATCTCTTCGCGTTGCCTACAAGGACTGGCTTTTCGACCTCGTCCGGCAAATGCGTGACCTGGACGTGCCACTCCTTGCCGGATCTGACATCTCTGTGAGATGGATCGTTCCGGGGTTTAGCCTTCATGAAGAGTTGGCCATTCTCGTTCAGGCAGGATTAACCCCGGGAGAGGCGCTTCAGACCGCAACCGTGAACCCGGCCAAATACTTTGGTCATGTCGATCAGCACGGAGCGATTCGTCCGGGGCTGTTAGCTGATCTTGTGCTGCTAGATGCCGATCCGCTGTCGGATATCAAAAATACGAGTCGCATCCGTGCAGTTGTGGCAGACGGACAATATTTCGATCGGGAATCTCTCGATCGCATGCTCGACGGGATCGCCGTGGCGGTGGCATCTGGAGACTCGGATCGCCCAATGCGGCCTAACGACCCGACGACCACCGAAGATCGTTAAGCGGCAGTCGACTACACGCGAATACCGTAGGCTTTGTGTTAGCTGCGGCACGGCCTAACAACCGATTGGATCTGGCAGATGCCGCTTTTATCGTCTTGACGAAGGATTGAGCGGCCGCTGCAGCTCAATCGTGAACCGTAATGCGCTACCGTCGATATGCTCACGCCCTACCATGAGGCTGCGCGGGGTTAAAAAGCGATCTCACGCCGTGCCAGATGCTTTTTCAAATACCATTCGATAGTGATCGAAAATTTCACGTTCAAAGCAATTCTTGTTCGGGCTGGTGGTCAACAGGGCCCTGATATTGCTGTCAGTAAGATATTTGGGAAGCAGCGACAAGAAAAAAGCGTACTTCTTGAGGTTAAATGACCGGTATCTCTTTTCCCACTGTGTGATGGTTTCAATATAATCCAACCGTCCGCTGCTCTTGCTGAGTAGATTAAAAAAGGGAGCGGCATTTTTAATTACCATCTCCGATCCATAAGGCAACCAGGATCCCGGAAACTGCTTTTCCATTAATGCCAGAATGTAGGCTGCTGAATTCTTGTCGGCATTAATGTCAATATCTTCATAATCGATCATATTTGTGCTGAAGGTCATTGTCTGCAGATAGAGCCGTCCGCCTGGCGGCAGCAAATTAAACACCGTCTGGAAAAATTGTCGGTAGACCTCTTCCTGCTTACCGCTTTTATATTCCTCCACCGAACAGAAATGTTCAAAAGCACCCACGGAAGCCACGGCATCAAAGAGACCGTAGTCTTCCGGTTTCACTTCCAGACAATTCTTGATATAGACCTCCAGCCCATTGTTCTTGCACGCCTTAGCCTGGCCGTCGGAGAGCGTAAGACCGATACACTTCGCTCCAACCTGTTCGGATATGTAAACGACCAGAGGTCCCCAACCGCATCCCATATCCAGCACTCGGCTGTCCGGGGCGATCTTCAAATTTTCCACAACAAAGCGGTGCTTCTCTTCTTGGGCTTCCTCAAGAGTCAGCGAGAAATCTCCATTATACATGGCCCCGCTAAAATCACCCATTTCCCCCATGCTAAGGCGAAAAATTCGGTCAATGGTACTGTATATAAAATCTATGTCTTTCTTATCAGCCATAACGTAATCGATTAGACTAGAACGCAGTTCGGTCCATCAAAAAGCTATACTGTGATCCGTGACTGATCATTTCATTATTTATTATGAGTATTTTTTTACAATGTAACATTTTAACGAATTCTTACAGCCCGTTAAAACAGAGTAACTCTCCTTGAAGTCCCTTCTCACGGTCATGGGGAAGTTGATTGCACTTCCGCCTCAAACCCCGTTTCTTTAGGCTCACCCACCTGATAGCGTGATGGTCGGCG
>JAPUIX010000042.1 GCA_027296625.1 Gammaproteobacteria bacterium
AGCTATCTCGCTGTTGATGCAGAGCCCGCGATTCGACGGACGGCATTGAAGCTTCTCGAGGAGGTGGCGAAATAGGAGATGGCAATCAGGGCTGGGCGTGCTGCAGGGCAATCGCATACTGATTTATGCTGTCCAAGTCGCCCATTTTTTTCAGCCTCCCGGGACCGCAGCACGATCGTAATCAGTGACAAAGTAATCAGTTTTTGGCCCTGATCGACCACTGCACGACTTCCCCGGCCGCATTGACCGGCTGGATCAACTCGACTCTCTCCTGGCCGATCATGGCCACCAGGTCTGGCAGGTCATAAACCTTCATTGCCCCGTGCACGCAATGAATTAAGGCATTAAATGTTTCTTTGGTTTGGAAAATGCTCTTCCAGGAGATCAGCGTCTTTTGCAAGGTGATGGATTGAAACAGGTCTTCTTCGAGGGCAATCGCGTGAAGGGCCGGAGGTCCTGCTTCGCCCTGTGCGATCACTCGAATTCTTGCTGTCCGCGCTTGCGCTCCATATTCTTGGTTGAGCCACCGCGCTGCCTGCAAAATGTCCTCGGTTCGCATTCCCAAAAATGATTTTCCGAGCATATAGGCGATAAAGAACTCCGCGGTGCTGGGTCCCATCCATTTCGTGGTTCCCGAATAGCGCCAGACCGTTGTGGCCGTTTCTCCGATCCCACGAAGATCGATAGCGAATACGATGTGACCCGCCTGAACCAGTTTTTCCATCTCGCCGTCCGCCCTGGCGTCCACATGCTTTCCGAGGCCATGTAGGTAGAGCACCAGATCCGCGATTCGGCCATCCGGTTTGAATACCAGGCCGGGAAGCAGGATATTTGGCTCTGGACTCAGAACAACTTTTTCAATTTGGTAGCCGTTGCATGGTATGGTTCCCGTAATGTCCGCATGCGCCGCCGGTAACTCGTCCAGTGCTTTGGCTCCGATCACTCGGCGAATACTCGCCTTCTTTTCCAGCGTCTCCAGCTTGGACCAGGCCTCTTGGCGGCGTTTAGCCAAGTGCTTTTCTTCCTGAGCGTAGAGGTCGTAGATGGAATTGGCACCGTTGATCAATTGCACTTGTCCCTGCGGCGAACAGTTCAGTGCTTCACGGGCTTCAACAGGAGTATCCGATTCGAAAAACTGCCGGTCTTCGCCCAGGAGCCACCGACTCATCCAGCGTGCAGCCGCGGTTCTTAGGACACGATCAAAGCCGTGTTTGTTGCTGGTCTCGACGAGATCGACCTTCTCGGCGAACCCCAGGTTTGCGTAAACGCGCTTGGCCTGCCGAAACGCGTCCCATGCCCCTTCAATGGGGACATAGTCCTGTGTCGCAGAGCAAATCAGAGTCGGTTTCGGGGCGCGCATAATAATGTAGTCCGGATGATCCATGCCAAACTGGATTTGACCATAGATGTTTTGCTCGGCATCTCCCGGACCTGGACGTTCGTTCTTTCTTCGATTCGTCGTGATAAAACAGCCCGGTGCCGCGGCGACAATGCGCTTGTCCAATGCCATGAGGTAAGAGGTTTGATTGCCGCCACCCGAATTGCCGGTGCAAGCAAACAGATTGTCGAGAATGTCCTCACGGGATTCCAGGTAGTCAATGGCCCGTATGGCATCCCAGATCATGTAAGTGGCCAGGCTCCTGCCCAGGAGTATGGGCGCCACTGCGGCAAGCATGTGTTCGGTGGTGGAAGAATACAGCGGTTCACCGGAGCCATCCAGGATCTGCATGCGTTCGCCTTGGCCGAGGGGATCGATACAGAAAACGGCTAACCCGTTCTTCACCATAAGCAGGGCTGCCTTCTGGTAGAGACCATAGGCCTTGGCATCGGCCGCGTGGCCACAGAGCAGCAACACGCATGGGTAGGGGGGCGGCGTTTTCGGCAAGTAGAGATTTCCTGTCACATAATATCGGGGTTGGCTTTCGAAGATGATCTTCTGCAGTCGGTAGTCGCTGTGCGTTTCCCCACCGACAACGTTGGCATTCAAGGGTGTTTTCTCGAAGAATCCACCCAGATGCTCAACAAACTGGTCGTGAAGGTTTTCTTGATAGGCCTTGATTTGTTCACCCGTCTGTAAGAACTCCAACCGGTCGAGTCGGTCATCAAATGCTTCATGAGCCAGCTTGCGCAGATACTGCCGCATCATTTCTGCGGTTTGAGGTCGATTGGATGCCAGCGGCAACACCCTTAGGTCGTCGTCGCCGGTGCATGGATGCGAAGACAGCGCTAGGGCGACAACTAGGACAAGAGCGTGGTAAATCGATGCGTTGGGATCGAGTCGGCGGTTCATGCTATTCTCCCTTGAGTTCAGTACACCTGGTGATTGGGTCAACCGGTTCCTAAGGTGCGGTAGACAAGTTTCGTCTTGAATGGTTTGACCGGGCTTCGATATACTATATCGATTATTTCCAAAAAACAAGACTAAGGACGTGCACGACAATAAGTTACCGAATTATCCGCTCAGATTTAGGTTGGATTTGGTCGTGATCGATTGAGCGAAGCCGGAGGCGTAGTGTGCCTACGTTGAGGCTTTCGCGATTGAGGAACGGCCAAATACGACCT